>NZ_JALRNG020000059.1:0-24167 GCF_030272875.2 Pseudomonas sp. BJa5 | reverse complement strand
GCTTGATTCGATTGTTAAAGAGCGGTTGGCGAAGCGTTTCGCTTCAGCCGAGGCGCGCATTCTACGCTTTCCTCATTTGCTGTCAAGCGTTTATTTTGAAGTCTTTTACTAGAAAGTCGTTCAAATTCAACTGCTTGACTCGCCGCGATCTCTCGTCAGCGGGAGACGAATTCTACAGCGTTTAAACTCGCTGTCAACCACCTTTTTCACCGCTGCCGACCTTGCGATCGAAGCCCTTCCGGTACTACCTGAAACGTTCAACTCGTTGATTCTCAAGGAGTTTTCCGTTTCGACTGCGCCGGAAGTGGGGCGAATTATAGAGAGATTAAATCGAGCGTCAAGCACTAATTGCAATATACCTGTCGTAAAGGTCAAAAGCCCCAAAAGCAAAGGGGAGGCCTGACGGCCTCCCCTTTTTCTTCACCCTGCCTTAAAGGCTAGGGAAGGCGAACTGCGAAGCCTCATGGCTGGCACGCTGCGGCCAGCGTTGGGTAATCGCCTTGCGACGGGTGTAGAAACGCACGCCGTCCGGACCATAGGCATGCAGGTCACCGAACAGCGAACGCTTCCAGCCACCGAAGCTGTGGTAAGCCACCGGTACCGGCAGCGGTACGTTGACACCGACCATGCCCACTTCGATCTCGTCACAGAACAGACGCGCCGCTTCACCGTCACGGGTGAAGATGCAGGTGCCGTTGCCGTACTCGTGTTCGTTGATCAGCTGCATGGCTTCTTCCAGGCTGTTGACCCGAACCACGCACAGGACAGGCCCGAAGATCTCTTCCTTGTAGATGCGCATTTCAGGGGTGACGCGGTCGAACAGGGTGCCACCCACAAAGTAGCCATCTTCGTTACCGGCAACACGGTAACCACGACCGTCCACCACCAGTTGCGCACCGGCGGCAACGCCGTCATCGATGTAGCCAACGACCTTGTCACGGGCCGCAGCGGTGACCAGCGGGCCCATGTCCAGGCCACAGGAAGTACCGGCACCGATCTTCAGCGCCTTTATCTGGGGCTCAAGCTTGGCGATCAGTGCATCAGCCACCTGGTCGCCGACGCACACGGCCACGGAAATCGCCATGCAGCGCTCGCCACAGGAACCGTAAGCCGCGCCCATCAGTGCGCTCACCGCATTGTCCAGGTCGGCATCCGGCATCAGCACCGCGTGGTTCTTCGCGCCGCCCAGGGCCTGGACACGCTTGCCGCGCTTGGTGCCTTCGGCATAGATGTATTCGGCGATCGGGGTCGAACCGACGAAGCTCAGGGCCTTGACCTCTGGCGCCTCGATCAGCGCATCGACCGCTTCCTTGTCGCCGTGCACCACGTTCAGCACGCCCTTGGGCAGGCCGGCTTCGTGCAGCAGTTCGGCGATCAGCAGGGTCGAGCTCGGGTCACGCTCGGACGGCTTGAGAATGAAGCAGTTACCGCAGGCAATGGCCAGCGGGTACATCCACAGCGGCACCATGGCCGGGAAGTTGAACGGGGTAATACCGGCGACCACGCCCAGGGGCTGGAAGTCGGACCAGGCGTCGATGTTCGGGCCGACGTTGCGGGTGTATTCGCCTTTGAGCACTTCCGGGGCGGCGCAGGCGAACTCGACGTTCTCGATACCACGCTTGAGTTCACCGGCGGCGTCTTCCAGGGTCTTGCCGTGCTCCTGGCTGATCAGCTGGGAGATACGCGCCTCGTTCTGCTCCAGCAGTTGCTTGAAGCGGAACATCACCTGGGCGCGCTTGGCCGGTGGCGTGTTGCGCCAGGCCGGGAAGGCCGCCTTGGCGGCGTCGATGGCCTGTTGCACGGTGTGCTTGCTGGCCAGGGCGACCTTGTGGATGGCCTGGCCAGTGGACGGGTTGAAGACATCGGCGGTGCGCTCGTCGGCAGCGACCAGCTCGCCATTGATCAGGTGTTGAACAGTGCTCATGCAGAACTCCATCGTGAAATTGTGCGCGAACGCCAGGCTGCTGGCGTCCGCTTCTTATAGAGGTGAAGAAATCAGGCGACCTGGTTGATGGCCTCGCCGACCGCGTCGAACAGACGATCCAGTTCCTGCGGCTGGCTGTTGAAGGTCGGGCCGAACTGCAGGGTGTCGCCACCGAAGCGCACATAGAAGCCGGCTTGCCACAGCTTCATGGCGATCTCGTAAGGACGCACGATGGCGTCGCCGTCACGGGCCGCGATCTGGATGGCGCCGGCCAGGCCGTAGTTACGGATGTCGATGATGTTCTTCGCGCCTTTCACGCCATGCAGCACGTTCTCGAAGTGCGGTGCCAGTTCGGCGGCGGCCTGCACCAGGTTTTCCTTCTGCAGCAGGTCCAGCGCGGCGATACCGGCGGCACAGGCAACCGGGTGCGCCGAGTAGGTGTAGCCGTGGGGGAATTCCACTGCGTATTCCGGGGTCGGCTGGTTCATGAAGGTCTGGTAGATCTCGCTGCTGGCGATCACCGCGCCCATCGGGATGGCGCCGTTGGTGACCTGCTTGGCGATGCACATCAGGTCCGGGGTGACGCCGAAGGCTTCGGCGCCGGTCATGGCGCCCATGCGACCGAAGCCGGTGATTACTTCGTCGAAGATCAGCAGGATGTTGTGCTGGTCGCAGATTTCACGCAGGCGCTTGAGGTAGCCCTTCGGCGGTGGCAGCACACCGGCAGAACCTGCCAGCGGCTCGACGATCAGTGCCGCGATGTTCGAAGCATCGTGCAGTTCGATCAACTTGAGCATTTCATCGGCCAGGGCAATACCACCCTCCTCCGGCATGCCCTTGGTGAAGGCATTGCCCGGCAGCACGGTGTGCGGAATGTGGTCGACGTCCAGCAGTTGGCCGAACAGTTTGCGGTTGCCGTTCACCCCACCCAGGCTGGTACCGGCGATGTTCACCCCGTGGTAGCCACGGGCACGGCCGATCAGCTTGGTCTTGGTGGCCTGGCCCTTCAGGCGCCAGTAGGCACGGACCATCTTCACCGCGGTATCGCAGCACTCGGAACCGGAGTTGGTATAGAAGACGTGATTGAGGTTGCCCGGGGTCAGCTCGGTGATTTTCTCCGCCAACTGGAACGACAGCGGGTGACCGAACTGGAAAGCTGGCGAGTAATCGAGCACGCCCAACTGGCGAGCAGCCGCTTCCTGGATTTCCTTGCGGGTGTGACCGGCGCCGCAGGTCCACAGGCCGGACAGGGCGTCATAGATCTTGCGACCTTTGTCGTCGGTCAGGTAGCTACCTTCGGCGGCGACGATCAGCCGTGGATCGCGCTGAAAATTGCGGTTGGCGGTGTAGGGCATCCAGTGGGCGTCCAGCTTGAGCTGGCTGGCCAGACCGACAGGAGCGTTTTCAGGCAGATTCATCGGGCAAGTCCTCGCAAGGCAATTGAGCAGCGACAAGTGTTGTTGCAGCTAAATTGTCACGAGGATAAAGTCTGAAAAAGCCAACTCTTCTAATCTTCAGATAGCAGATGACTAAACTATGAGCCGCCGCCCCGATCCCCTCGCCCAGGTCAGCGATTTCGACATCCGTCTGCTGAAGATCTACCGCAGCGTGGTGGAATGCGGTGGCTTTTCAGCGGCGGAAAACGTCCTGGGCATCGGTCGCTCGGCCATCAGCCAGCAGATGAGCGACCTGGAACAGCGCCTGGGCCTGCGCTTGTGCCAACGCGGGCGTGCCGGGTTCTCGCTGACCGAGGAAGGCCGCGAGGTGTACCACTCTGCCCTGCAGTTGCTCAGTGCCCTGGAGAGCTTTCGCACCGAGGTCAACGGCCTGCACCAGCACCTGCGCGGCGAGCTGAACATCGGCCTGACCGACAACCTGGTGACCCTGCCGCACATGCGCATCACCCACGCCCTGGCCCAGCTCAAGGACCGCGGCCCGGACGTGCGCATCCAGATTCGCATGATCGCCCCCAGCCAGGTCGAGCAAGGTGTGCTCGACGGCAGCCTGCATGTCGGCGTGGTGCCGCAGACCAGCCCGCTGTCAGGCCTTGAGTACCAGCCGCTGTACAGCGAACGCTCGCTGCTCTACTGCGCGGTCGGCCATCCGCTGTTCTATGCCGACGATCGCCTGCTCGACGACGAACGCCTCAATGCCCAGGACGCGATCGCGCCGACCTTCCGTCTGCCCGCCGAGATCCAGGCGCACTACCAGGCCCTCAACTGCACCGCCAGCGCCTCGGACCGCGAAGGCATGGCCTTCCTGATCCTCACCGGCCGCTACATCGGCTACCTGCCCGATCACTACGCCACCTTCTGGGTACAACAAGGCCGCTTGCGCGCACTCAAGCCTGCGCAGCGCTTCTATGACCTGAGCCTGTGCTGGGTGACACGCAAGGGTCGGCGCCCGCACCTGGTGCTGGAAAGTTTTCTGGAGAGCCTGGCCGCTACTCGCTGAGCGCTAATGCTGGTAGGTTAGCCCCTCAGAAAAGATAACCATTGCCTTGTCTGGAACCGCCCATGTCCTTCGAAGTCCCTGCGCATCGTATCAACGCCCCGGGCAAGCCCGCCGGCCGCATCCGCCAGAAGAACGAGCAAGCCATCATCCAGGCGGCCGAGGACGAGTTCGCCCGTCACGGCTTCAAGGGCACCAGCATGAACACCATTGCCTTGAAGGCAGGGTTGCCCAAGGCCAACCTGCACTACTACTTCACCAACAAGCTCGGCCTGTATGTGGCGGTGCTGAGCAATATCATCGAGTTGTGGGACAGCACCTTCAACGCCCTGAATGTCGAGGACGACCCGGCCCAGGCACTGAGCACCTACATTCGCACAAAAATGGAATTCTCCCGACGCAACCCGCAGGCCTCGCGGATCTTCGCCATGGAGATCATCAGCGGCGGGCAGTGCCTGAGCGACTATTTCAGCCAGGACTACCGCGACTGGTTCAAGGGCCGCGCCGCAGTGTTCCAGGCCTGGATCGACGCCGGCAAGATGGACCGCGTCGACCCGGTGCACCTGATCTTCCTGCTCTGGGGCAGCACCCAGCATTACGCCGACTTCGCCACCCAGATCTGCCAGGTCACCGGCCGCAGCCGCCTGACAAAGCAGGACATGGAAGACGCCAGCAACAACCTTATCCACATCATTCTCAAAGGCTGCGGCCTGAAACTTCCCGACTGAACCTGCGTTTATGCCTTTTACCCTGCTCGACACCTGCGAATTTCGCGAAGAGATTCGCAAGAGCCGCTTCATCACCCTGGCAGCGCCAATCAGCAGCACCGCTGAAGCCATGAGCTTCATCGAGCAGCACAGCGACCTGGCCGCCACCCACAACTGCTGGGCCTGGAAGCTGGGCGCGCAGTACCGTAGCAGCGACGACGGCGAACCTGGCGGCACTGCCGGGCGCCCGATCCTGGCAGCCATCGAGGCCCAGGACTGCGACCAGGTGGTGGTGCTGGTGATCCGCTGGTACGGCGGTATTCAACTGGGCACCGGCGGCCTGGCCCGTGCCTATGGCGGCGGCGCCAACAAGTGCCTGCAACAGGCAGAAAAACGCCTGCTGGTCAGCCGCAGCGAAATTCGTTGCAGCTGCACCTTCAGCGAACTGGCCCTGCTCAAGTTGCGGGTGGCCGAGGCGGACGGCCTGGTACTGGCGGAAGACTTCACCGCCAACGGCGTCGACCTGCTGCTGGCCCTGGGCGAAGAACAGATCGAGCCGCTGCAACGTCAACTGGCGGACCTCAGCCGGGGTCGAATCCTGCTGCAACGAACCTGAGCGTTTGCCCACATTCACTGTGGGCCCGGCTGTGGATAAGCTTTGGGCATTCGCCTGAAGGCCTTGAACGACGCGGCCTGTACGCAAACGATCATATTTTGATCAAGATTTGATGACAGCAGGTCAACTGCCGAAAAATCAGTCAGTTATCCCCAGTTATAGCCCCTGGGAGGTACGCAGAAGGTGCTTATATCCACCGATGGCGCTTGCTCACAGATACTGTGGAGCAAACTGTGGATAAGCCGTGCGTCCCTGCGCCAATGGCCCGTTTGGCCGCAGCTTGGCTAGACTGGTTATTCTTTGATCAACACCCCCCTTGAAAGGAGTCCCCATGCCCTCGAACAAAACCGCACTGATCATCGGCGCCTCGCGCGGCCTCGGCCTCGGGCTGGTGCAACGCCTGCAGGAAGATGGCTGGGATGTCGTCGCCACGGTGCGCGCCCCTGCTCGCGCGCCGGCATTGGCGGCAATCGCCGGGGTCGAGGTCAAGACCCTGGAAATGAACAGCAGCGAGCAACTCGATGCCCTGCAAGAAAACCTCAAGGGCAGGACCTTCGACCTGTTGTTCGTCAACGCCGGGGTCAAGGGGCCGGATGACCAGGACCCGGAGAACGCCCGGCTGGCGGATGTCGGCGAGTTGTTCATGACCAACAGCGTGGCACCGATCCGGGTGGCCCAGCGTTTTGCTCCACAGCTGAACCCGAGCGGCGGCGTAATCGCCTTCATGAGCTCGGTGCTCGGCAGCATAACCATCCCCGACGCGCCGGAACTGGCCCTGTACAAAGCCAGCAAGGCGGCACTGAACTCGATGATCAACAGCTTCGTGGTGCAACTGGGCGAGACCTCGCTCAGCGTCCTGGCCATGCACCCGGGCTGGGTCAAGACCGACATGGGCGGCGAAGGCGCCGACATCGATGTGGCCACCAGCACCCGCGGCATGCTCGACCAGGTCAATGCCCAGGCTGGAAAAGGCGGCCTGCAGTTCATCAACTACAGGGGCGAAGCACTGATCTGGTGAAATCCCTCGCGGTGGGTGTAGACTCCACGTCGCGCCCACCGCGGCGACCCTGGATCAGCAGACAGGGCAACACTGAGCTGGCTAACCTGAACCCACTTTCAGAGGAGCCGGCACCATGCCTGCGACCCGTATCTGGTTGAAAAACCCGCTTGCCATCTTCACCGCCAACAGCCTCGATGCCCGTGGCGGCCTGGTCCTTGAAGACGGCCGCATCGTTGAAGTCCTCGCCCTCGGCCAATCCCCGTCCAGCCCCTGTGGACAAGTCTTCGACGCCCGCGAACACGTGGTGCTGCCCGGACTTATCAACACCCACCATCACTTCTACCAGACCCTGACCCGCGCCTGGGCGCCGGTGGTCAACCAGCCGCTGTTCCCCTGGCTCAAGACCCTCTACCCGGTCTGGGCCCGCCTGACCCCGGCCAAACTGGAACTGGCCAGCCGCGTAGCCCTGGCCGAACTGCTGCTGTCGGGCTGCACCACCGCCGCCGACCATCACTACCTGTTCCCTGATGGCCTGGAAAACGCCATCGACGTGCAGGTCGAAGCCGTACGCACCCTGGGCATGCGCGCCATGCTCACCCGCGGCTCCATGAGCCTGGGCGAGGCTGACGGCGGCCTGCCACCGCAGCAGACCGTGCAACAGGGCGAAGTGATCCTGGCCGACAGCCAGCGACTTATCCACAGCTACCACGAGCGTGGCGAAGGCGCGCAGATCCAGATCGCCCTGGCGCCCTGCTCGCCGTTCTCGGTAACGCCGGAAATCATGCGCGCCAGCGCCACCCTGGCCGAAGAGCTGGACGTGCGTCTGCACACCCACCTGGCCGAAACCCTGGATGAAGAAGACTTCTGCCTGCAACGCTTCGGCCTGCGCACCGTGGATTACCTGGACAGCGTCGGCTGGCTCGGCCCGCGCACCTGGCTGGCCCACGGCATTCACTTCAACCCGGATGAAATCGCCCGCCTGGGCGCGGCCGGCACCGGTATCTGCCACTGCCCGAGTTCGAACATGCGCCTGGCCTCGGGTATCTGCCCGACCGTGGAGCTGACCGACGCCGGCGCTCCGGTTGGCCTGGGCGTGGACGGCTCGGCCTCCAACGACGCCTCCAACATGATCCTCGAAGCACGCCAGGCCCTGTACCTGCAACGTCTGCGCTACGGCGCCGAAGCCATCACCCCGGAGCGCGCCCTGGGCTGGGCCACCCGTGGTTCGGCGCAGCTGCTCGGACGCAGCGATATCGGTGAGCTGGCGGTGGGCAAACAGGCTGACCTGGCACTGTTCAAGCTCGACGAACTGCGCTTCTCCGGCAGCCACGACCCACTCTCCGCACTGCTGCTGTGCGGTGCCGACCGTGCTGATCGAGTCATGGTCGCAGGTCAGTGGCGGGTGATCGACGGCCAGATCGAAGGCCTGGACGTCCAGGGCCTGATCGCCGATCACCGCCAGGCGGCCGCACAACTGATTGCCGGCTGAGGCGCACAAACCCCACAGCCATCGGTCAATTTCGCCCTGGGCAGCGCCACGCCCAGGGCGATATTGACCGCCACGTGCCCGCAAGCCCTGTAGAATGGTGCCAACCGCACCTGATGAGATACACCCTTTATGTACGACTGGCTTAACGCGCTGCCCAAGGCAGAACTGCACCTGCACCTGGAAGGATCGCTGGAGCCCGAGCTGCTGTTCGCCCTGGCCGAACGCAACAAGATCGCCCTGCCCTGGAACGATGTCGAAACCCTGCGCGCGGCGTACGCGTTCAACAACCTGCAGGAGTTTCTCGACCTCTATTACCAGGGCGCCGACGTGCTGCGCACCGAGCAGGATTTCTACGACCTGACCTGGGCCTACCTGCAGCGTTGCAAAGCGCAGAACGTGATTCACACCGAACCGTTCTTCGACCCGCAGACCCACACCGATCGCGGCATCCCTTTTGAAGTGGTGCTCGACGGCATCACCCGCGCCCTCAAGGATGGCCGTGAACAACTGGGCATCACCAGCGGCCTGATCCTCAGCTTCCTGCGCCACCTGAGCGAAGAAGAAGCCCACAAGACCCTCGACCAGGCCCTGCCGTTTCGCGATGCCTTCATCGCCGTTGGCCTGGACAGCTCGGAAATGGGCCACCCGCCGAGCAAGTTCCAGCGCGTCTTCGACCGCGCCCGCAGCGAAGGCTTCCTGACCGTCGCCCACGCCGGTGAAGAAGGCCCGCCCGAGTACATCTGGGAAGCCCTGGACCTGCTCAAGATCCAGCGCATCGACCACGGCGTACGTGCCATCGAGGACGAGCGACTGATGCAGCGGATCATCGATGAACAGATCCCGCTCACCGTCTGCCCACTGTCCAACACCAAGCTGTGCGTGTTCGACCACATGAGCCAGCACAACATCCTCGAGATGCTCGAGCGTGGCGTGAAGGTCACGGTGAACTCGGATGACCCGGCTTACTTCGGTGGTTATGTCACCGAAAACTTCCATGCCCTGCACACCCACCTGGGCATGACCCAGGACCAGGCGCGCCGCCTGGCGCAAAACAGCCTGGATGCCCGCTTGATCAAAGCGTAACCGCTGCCACAGGCTGCACATCACCCAAGCGACGCCTGTCACCCAGGCGTCGCTGCTGGCGTTCTAGCTTGCAGACAACAAGGTCATTGGCTGGGCAATCCGGTTGATCTGGTGCAGGCCGGCCGCGCTGATCTGCAGCATTCGCGAGGTTTCGCTCTCACGTATCCAGCCGGACTGCATGAACAGCTTCAGCAGGCTGCTGCCCAGCGCTCCGCCCAGATGCGGGCGGTGGTCGCTCCATTCGCTGCAGCACCGGCAACTGCTGACACTCCTGTGTTGATACTGGGCCAGGGCCTCGATGAAGATGCCATGACGGGCAAACTGCGCGCGACCTTCGAGGGTTACCTCGATCTGCTGCTCGTTGCCATCGAGCCAGCCCGCGTCGAACAGGCGTTGATACAGATCGGCCGCGAGCTCTCCGCCCAGGTGATCGCCGCAAAGCCGGGCCCGGCGCATGGATAGGGGAATGCCGATGTCGGCCTGGGGCGCCCCCATCTCCCGTGCGGTGACCTGCACACTGGCCAGGGCTTCCACTGCCGCCCCCACTTCAGGCCCGGCCAGCCTGAAATAGCGCTTGCGCCCCCGGGGCTCGAGCTTGAGCAAGCCACCGGCCGAGAGCCTGGCCAGGTGCGCACAGGCCGAAGATGGGCTCAGCCCGACCATGTCGGCCAGCTCATCGGAGGGACGCGCCATGCCGTCGATCAAGGCCCAGAGCATCGCACTGCGTTTAGGATCGGCAAGCAGGCTGGCTATCTGGCTGATACTTGTTACAGGTTTCATATCTCAACTCCCTGCGAGATAACATCTGATATCGAGTCAATAAACAGGTCAGCACCACTTACTGCGGGTTTTCCGATGCCAGAATGACTGGAAGTTGAACAGCTGAGCCTCGCTGGTTGTCGACAAGCGACCCGCCGGGACTCATGCCAGCCAATGTCAGGTGAGAGACATTACTCGCCAGCATTGGGCATGGAAGTATCTCTCGCTGGAAATGGCTGCTGAGCCCATTATAAGCCGCCTTGCACAGGTAGTTTTCCAACTTTCCGGTACAGTTCCCGTATGACCCGGCCTGCTCTTGTGAACCTCAGTCGCAACTGGTTCGCAAGGTGAGTTAAACATGATTTGAAACGTTTAAGGCCAACCCCCGTCCCGTATATGTAAATTACCTACTTAAATAACTGGGAACGAAAATGTCGAGGGATAAAACCTACAATACTCGTTATCAAGTACCACGCATTAACGGGCAACAACTTCAGGACAAACAACTCAATAGCGACGATTAACGACTCAATCCATTCAATTGTTCGAACAGCGCCTGGCAGCGTTCCTTGAGCAGGTTGCGTAGCAGTTGCACGGGCTTGCCCAGTTGCGCGCGGTGGGTGCACATCAGGTTCAACGGCGCGGGTTCGCCCTGCAGATGCCCAAGCAACACCTTCAGGCGCCCTGCCCGCACATCGAAGGCCACGTCCAGCCAGGATTTGTAGGCGATCCCTGCTCCGGCCAGCGCCCAGCGGCGAACCACATCGGCGTCGTCGCAGAAGCGGTCGCCGCTGACCGTCAGCCCCGTTTCCTGTGCACCACGGCCAAAGCGCCAGTGGTCGTGGACGCGGGCGCCCAACTGGTAGAGCAGGCAATTGTGCTGCGCCAGCTGGTCCACCTCCTTCGGCTCACCGTGGCGCGCCAGGTAGGCCGGCGCCGCGCACAGCACGCGTCGGTTGTCCGGGCACAGGGGCAAGGCCACCAGGCTCGAGTCCTCCGGGGCGCCATAGCGCAGGGCAATGTCGGCCGCCTGGCGAAACAGGTCGGCATTGCGGTCGCCCAGCAGCAGGCGCACCGAGAGCTTGGGATGTTCACGTTGCAGTTCATCGAGCCAGGGCAGCAGGACATTGCGGCCAAAGTCCGAGGGCGCTGACAACTGCAGCACACCGCTGACCTCATCCTTTTCCCGGGCCAGCTGCCGGCGCCCTTCTTCCAGGCTGCTCAGGGCCTGGCGGGCATGCACCAGGAAACCTTCGCCTTCAGCGGTCAGACGCAGGTTGCGCGTGGAGCGCGCCAGCAGTCGAGTGCCCAACTGCTGCTCCAGGCGCTTGAGCGCGGCACTGGCCACCGCCGGCGACAGGTCGAGCAGGCGCGCCGCAGCCGACAGGCTGCCCAGCTCGGCGGCACGCACAAACAGCTGCAGGTCATCGAATCGCACCGGACCACCACCATTATCAAAATATTGTTGAAAGTATCTGCGGTTCTAACGGCTTTTAACCACAATGGAAAGCGCTAATCATGGCGGCCATCCACAACCGCTTGAGGACCACCGCCATGAAGGCCATTGCCTACTACCACTCCCTGCCGATTACCGACCCCGCTGCCCTACAGGACATCGAGCTCCCCGCCCCCGAGCCCGGGCCACGGGATTTGCTGGTTGAGGTGCGCGCCATCTCGGTCAACCCGGTGGACACCAAGGTGCGCCAGAACGTACAACCTGAAGCGGGCAGCGCCAAGGTGCTGGGCTGGGACGTGGCCGGCGTGGTCAAGGCGGTGGGCAGTGACGTCAGCCTGTTCCAGCCCGGCGACAAGGTCTTCTACGCAGGCTCCATCGCCCGCGCCGGCGGCAACAGCGAACTGCACGTGGTGGATGAGCGCATCGTCGGCCATATGCCGAAAACCCTCGGTTTCGCCGAAGCGGCCGCCCTGCCACTGACGGCGATCACCGCCTGGGAACTGTTGTTCGAGCGCCTGCAAATCGCCGAAGGCCAGAGCGACCTGGGCCAGCGCCTGTTGATCGTCGGCGCCGCCGGCGGGGTCGGCTCGATCCTGACCCAACTGGCCAGCCAGTTGACCGGGCTCACCGTGATCGGCACCGCCTCCCGCGCAGAAACCCAGGACTGGGTACGCCGACTGGGCGCCGACCAGGTCATCGACCACCGCCAGCCACTGGCCCAGGCACTGAAGGCGGCTGGCATCGAACAGGTGACCCACGTGGCCAGCCTGACCCAGACCGACCAGCACCTGGCGCAACTGGTCGAGGCCCTGGCGCCACAGGGCAAACTGGCGTTGATCGATGATCCCAAGCAGCTGGACATCGGCCTGCTCAAGCGCAAGAGCCTGTCGCTGCATTGGGAGTTCATGTACACCCGCTCGCTGTTCGAGACCGCCGACATGATCGAACAGCACAAGCTGCTCGAACGGGTCGCCGAACTGGTCGATGCCGGCACCCTGAAAACCACCCTGGGCGAGCATTTCGGCACCATCAACGCGGCCAACTTGCGGCGCGCCCATGCCCTGCTGGAAAGCGGTACGGCCAAGGGCAAGATCGTCCTCGAAGGCTTCTGAACCAAGACGCCCACTCCGGTTGCGGGGTGGGCGTGACCGTCAGTCCGACAGCAGGTCCGGACCATTCCCCTACGGGCCGGCAGCGCTACAATTCTTCAGCCAACGCCAACCGCAGGTACGCAATGATGATCATTCAAGTCAGCGCATCCGCCCAGAAGCCAGGCTGCCCATGGCAAGTCCGGCTGGACCAGCATGTGGTGAGTTTTCGCAGCGAGGCCGAGGCCCGCGCCTTCGTCAACACCTTGCAAACCCGCCTACAGGCCCCGCACCCGCTCAAACGCTTCGGCTGAGCTGCAAGCGGCGGGTAGTCACCGCCATGCCTGCCGCCGCCAGCCCGCAGAGACTGATCACCAGCGCCATGGGCACCGCGCTGCCATCGTGCAGCACACCCACCAGGGCGGCGGCAGCGGCGGCGACACTGAACTGCAGGCAGCCAAGCAACGCCGACGCACTGCCCGCCCGAGCCCCCTGCCCGCTCATGGCGCAGGCCGAGGCATTGGGAATGATGCAGCCCAGGCTGGCAATACAGATGAACAACGGAATCAGCAGCGGCCAGAGCCTGGCCGGATGCAGGGCGCTGATCGCCAGCAGGCTCAGGCCTGCCACCAGGTAGATCCACACCGTACGCACCAGCAGGAACGCCGGCCCGCGCTTGGCCAGCAGCCGCGCGTTGACCTGCGCCACCAGGATGAAACCGGCGGCGTTGCTGCCGAACAGCCAGCCATAGTGCTCCGGCGGCACACCATAGAGCTTGATGAACACAAAGGGTGAACCGGCGATATAGGAGAACATGCCGGCGATGGCGATCCCGCCGGTCAAGGCGTGGCCGAGGAACACCCGGTCCTTGAGCAGGCGCCCGTACTGGCGCAGGGCACCGGACAAGGGCTGGCGCGGCACAGTGGCCGGCAGGCTTTCCGGCAGGCCGGCGGCAACGGCCACCGTGCACAGGGCGCTGAACAGGGTCAGGGCGATGAAGATCGACTGCCAGCCGTACAGGTTGACCAGCACCCCACCCAGCATCGGCGCGAGGATCGGCGCCAGGCCCATCACCAGCATCAGTTGCGAGAACACCTTGGCCGAGGCCACCGCATCGCACTTGTCACTGACGATCGCCCGCGACAGCACCATGCCGGCACAGCCGCCCAGGGCCTGGACGAAGCGCGCCAGGATCAGCGCATCGAGGTTCGGGGCAAAGGCGCAGGCGACCGAGGCCAGGGTAAATAGAGTGACGCCGACCAGCAGCGGAATCCGCCGGCCAAAACGGTCGGCTACCGGTCCATAGGCCAGTTGGCCGAGGGACAAGCCGAGGAAGTAGGCGGCCAGGGTGGTCTGGATGTGTTTCTCGTCGGTACCGAAGGCCAGGGCCATGGCCGGGAAACCTGGCAGGTAGAAGTCGATCGCCAGGGGCCCGAACGCACTCAAGGCGCCGAGAATCAGGATGGTTCGCAGGTTCATCGGAAATCCATAGCAGGCTAAGCAAGTCTGCTAGTCTAACCGCCCTGCCGGGGTTGCGCTGTGAAGAGTTGGGCCCGCGCTGCAAATCTTTTATCCACAGTGCGGGCCGCCAGGCCTCAGACCGCTTCGGCCTGATAGCCCTGTTCGCGGATCAGTTCGAGAATCTCTGGCGCTTGCAGTGAACTCTGCACCTTGACCTGCTTGTGCGCCAGATCGACTTCGACCACTGCCTCTTCATCCTGGGCCTGCACGGCACGGGTCACGGCCTTGACGCAATGGCCGCAGGTCATTCCTTGTACGTTGAACACTTGCATGGTGACTGCCTCCTGTTGGGTTTGAGCACAGTTTCAAGCTTGTCATCGGGGCAAGGTCAAGAACTTCGCGTCGCTGCCGGGCTGGAAATCATCGTCCGGGTCGGCCAAGCTGCGAACCTGACGATTGACGATGCAGGAGTTTCATTTCATGCGCAGGGCAGCTTCGGGTCTTTTCGGCCTGCTGGGCATTTTCGGCCTGTTCACCCAGGCCAGCGCCGCGGGGCCAAGCGACTACAGCATTCTGATCATTTCCCGCGAGCGCCTGGAAGTGGCGACCTCCTGCGAGATTGGCGTGTACCTCAACGACCAACTGGCCGGCCGGCTGTTCCAGGAGCAATCGACCTCGTTCAACCTGCCCCCGGGTGAACTGGATGTACGCCTGCGCTACCTGCCCGGGCAAGTGCCGGGCTGCCAGCCGGGCATCGAGAACCAGCGCAGCACCCGCTTGCGCCTGCAGGCCGGCCAGATCAATAAATACCGGATCGCCGTCGACCAGAATGGCCTCAAGCTGATCAGGGCTGGCCTGGGCTATTGACCTTCCCTGCATGGCAAGGTTGATGCTGGTGGCCTGTCCAAGGAGGAGTGCCCATGTCC
The DNA here is from genome assembly GCF_030272875.2 of Pseudomonas sp. BJa5. NCBI lineage: Bacteria > Pseudomonadati > Pseudomonadota > Gammaproteobacteria > Pseudomonadales > Pseudomonadaceae > Pseudomonas > Pseudomonas sp. BJa5. The sequence goes on along the minus strand of NZ_JALRNG020000059.1, from coordinate 9,207 downwards.
GCATCTACCACTTTCGATCTGCCGATCGCCGGCATGACCTGCGCCAGCTGTGCTGGCCGGGTCGAGCGCGCCCTGCGCAAAGTCAACGGCGCCGAGCAGGTCAGCGTCAACCTGGCCACCGAACAGGCCCGCATCCAGGCCCCTGCCGATAGCCTCCCGGCCCTGGTCGAGGCCGTCGAGCAGGCCGGCTACAGTGTGCCCAGCCAGACCCTCGAATTGCAGATCGGCGGCATGACCTGCGCCTCCTGTGCAGGCCGTGTCGAACGCGCCCTGGCCAAAGTGCCGGGCGTACAACAGGTCAGCGTCAACCTGGCCAATGAACGCGCCCACCTGCAACTGTTCGGCCAGCTCGACAGCAGCGTGCTGATCGACGCCGTTACCCGGGCCGGCTATTCGGCCAGCCTGCCGCAGACCACCCAGGCCAACCAGGCCGACGCCGAACGCCGCCTGCGCAAGGAGCGCTGGTCGGTGGCGCTGGCCGTGCTGCTGGCCCTGCCCCTGGTGCTGCCGATGGTGTTGCAACCCTTTGGCGTGCACTGGATGCTGCCGGCCTGGGTGCAGTTCGTGCTGGCCACGCCGGTGCAATTCATTCTCGGTGCGCGCTTCTATGTCGCCGCCTGGAAGGCCGTGCGCGCCGGTGCCGGCAACATGGACCTGCTGGTCGCCATCGGCACCAGCGCCGGTTACGGCCTGAGCCTCTATGAGTGGGCCCAGGCCGAGGCCGGGGTCATGCCGCACCTGTACTTCGAGGCCTCGGCCGTGGTGATTGCCCTGGTCCTGCTCGGCAAGTACCTGGAAAGCCGCGCCAAGCGCCAGACCGCCAGCGCCATCCGGGCCCTGGAAGCCCTGCGTCCGGAACGCGCCCTGCTGCTGGTCGATGGCCAGGAACGCGATGTGGCGATCAGCGAACTGCGCCTGCGCGACCTGGTGGTGGTCAAGCCCGGCGAGCGCTTCCCGGTGGACGGCGAAGTGGTCGAAGGCCAGAGCCATGCCGACGAAGCCCTGATCAGCGGTGAAAGTGTGCCGGTGCCCAAGCAGGTGGGCGACAAGGTCACCGGTGGCGCCATCAACGGCGAAGGCCGCCTGCTGGTCCGTACCCTGGCCCTGGGCACCGAAACCGTGCTGGCCCGCATCATTCGCCTGGTGGAAGACGCCCAGGCCGCCAAGGCACCGATCCAGAAACTGGTGGACCGGGTCAGCCAGGTGTTCGTCCCTGCCGTGCTGGTCCTGGCGCTCATTACTCTGGTCGGCTGGTGGCTGGCCGGTGCGCCGATCGAAACCGCGCTGATCAACGCCGTCGCCGTGCTGGTGATCGCCTGTCCTTGTGCCCTGGGCCTGGCCACGCCAACGGCGATCATGGCCGGTACCGGCGTCGCCGCCCGCCACGGCATCCTGATCAAGGACGCCGAAGCGCTGGAGCGCGCCTACGCCGTCAACCGCGTGGTGTTCGACAAGACCGGTACCCTTACCTCCGGCAGCCCGCGCATCGTCCACAGCCAGGCCGCGGTCGGCACCCCGGCCGAGTTGCTGCAACTGGCCGGCGCCCTGCAACGCGGCAGCGAACACCCCCTGGCCAAGGCGGTGCTCGACGCCTGTGCCGAACAGGGCCTGGCGGTCGCCGACATCAGCAACAGCCAGTCGCTGACCGGACGCGGTATCGCCGGCAGCCTGGACGGCCGCGACCTGGCCCTGGGCAACCGTCGTATGCTGGATGAGAGCGGCCTGCAAGCGGGCAACCTGGCCAGCAACGCCAAGGCCTGGGAAGCCGAAGGCCGGACCCTGTCCTGGCTGATCGAACGCAGCCCGCAACAGCGCGTACTCGGCCTGTTCGCCTTCGGCGACAGCCTCAAGCCCGGTGCCGGGCAAGCCGTGCGGCAACTGGCCGGGCAAGGCATCAGCAGCCACCTGCTGACCGGCGACAACCGCGGCAGCGCCCAGGTGGTGGCCACGGCCCTGAACATCGAAGACGTGTACGCCGAAGTGCTGCCCGCCGACAAAGCGGCGACCGTCAGTGCCCTCAAGCAATCGGGCGTGGTGGCCATGGTCGGCGACGGTATCAACGATGCCCCGGCCCTGGCGGCTGCCGACATCGGCATTGCCATGGGCGGTGGCACCGACGTGGCCATGCAGGCCGCCGGCATTACCCTGATGCGCGGTGACCCGCGCCTGGTGCCGGCCGCCCTGGAGATCAGCCGCAAGACCTATGCGAAGATTCGCCAGAACCTGTTCTGGGCCTTCATCTACAACCTGATCGGCATTCCCCTGGCCGCCTTCGGCATGCTCAACCCGGTGCTGGCGGGCGCGGCCATGGCCCTGTCGAGTGTCAGCGTGGTCAGCAACGCGCTCTGGCTCAAGACCTGGAAACCCGAAACCCCGCCACAGGACGACGCCCAATGAACATCGGTCAAGCCGCTCGCCGCTCCGGGCTGAGCGCCAAGATGATCCGCTACTACGAGTCCATCGGCCTGCTCAAGCCGGCCCTGCGCAGCGACAGCGGCTATCGCCTGTACCAGCAGGACGACCTGCACAGCCTGGCCTTCATCAAGCGCTCGCGTGACCTGGGGTTTTCGCTGGAAGAGGTCGCCCGCCTGCTGACCCTGTGGCAGGACCGCCAGCGCGCCAGCGCCGACGTCAAGGCCCTGGCCAGCCAGCATATCGATGACCTGAACCGGCGCATCGAGGAACTGGTGAGCCTGCGCGACACGCTGAGCGAACTGGTCGCCCACTGCCAGGGCGACGACCGTCCGGACTGCCCGATCCTCAAGGATCTGGCAGCCGGCGGCAGTTGCTGTCACTGACGCTTCACTGCATCCAGGGCGGCGCGGGCTCGTCGTCTTTCTTCGGCCCGTGCTCGGCCTCGTGGCGGGCCGCGCGGCGCCTGGCTTCATCGAAACGAGCGGCGTCGATCTCGCGCATTACCCCGGCGACATCGGCGCGGCGCAGGTCTTCCTGGAAGCGCCCGCTGAGCTCGCTTTGCGGGGTCAGCTCGCCGGCCTGGTACAGCGCCCACATTTCCCGGGCATAGCGGGTCTCTTTGAGCTCCGGGGCAAAACGTCCGAAATAGGCGGCCATGTTGCCGACATCGCGCTCGAGCATGCTGAACGCGTGGTTGTTGCCCGCGGCGTCCACCGCCTGGGGCAGGTCGATGATCACCGGGCCTTCGGGGCCGAGCAGCACGTTGAACTCCGACAGGTCGCCATGCACCAGACCGGCACAGAGCATCAGCACGATCTGGCGGATCACGAAGGCGTGGTACTCGCGCGCCTGCTCGGGCTCGAGCTGCACATCGTTGAGCCGCGGCGCGGCGTCGCCGTATTCATCGGCCACCAGCTCCATGAGCAGCACGCCATCGAGAAAGTCATAGGGCCTGGGCACCCGCACCCCGGCGTTGGCCAGGCGGAACAGGGCGGCCACCTCGGCGTTCTGCCAGGCGTCCTCGGCCTCCTTGCGCCCGTAGCGCGAGCCCTTGGCCATGGCCCGGGCCTGGCGGCTGTTGCGCACCTTGCGCCCTTCCTGGTACTCGGCGGCCTGGCGGAAGCTGCGCTTGTTGGCTTCCTTGTAGACCTTGGCACACCTGAGTTCCCGACCGCAGCGCACCACGTACACGGCAGCCTCCTTGCCACTCATCAAGGGCCGCAATACCTCGTCGACCAGTCCATCTTCAACCAGTGGTTCAATGCGTTTTGGAGTCTTCATCGGCTTTTGTCGGGGGTCCTGTTGTGCCAGACACATGATTTTTTTAGTGGCCACCGGTACGGCACCGGCTGCCCGCTGTAGCAAGACCGCACTGCGTTGTAACGGCAAACCGCCTGACTTGCCATTCTTTTTCTGCGCATTAATGACCGACTGGTCACTCCGGGCGGTTTTTCCCAATGAATACGGGACTTTTGCCCGGCCAGCACTTTATTTCCAGATCCGACGGCCGATGTAGTCTGCAGCAGCGTCGTGTGTTTACAAGAACAATTCTGGAGCGCAGATGAACATCAAACAAAAACTGACTTGGGCCTTTGCCGTGATCGCCGGCTTGCCCGTGATCCTGGTCGCCACCCTGGTGGTCCTCAATCTGCGCAGTGAAGCCCGGGACGGCTTCGTCGACGGCAGCAGCCGGGAAATCCGCCAGGTGGCCAACGCCATGCAGCTGTTCTTCGAGGGCATCAGCCAGAACGTCGACTACCTGGCTGCGCAACCTTTGATCAACGCCACCGGCAACGATGTGAAGAAGTACATCAGCGCCGATGCGCCACAGGTTGCCCTGGGCGAGCAGGACAAGAAGCTCTACCAGATGTTCGCCAGCCTGGCCGCCAGCCACCCCGCTTACGCCTATGTGTCCTACGGCCTGAGTGACGGCGGCTACGCGTTCTGGCCGGGCGATCCGAAGATGGCCAGCTACGACCCGCGCCAGCGTCCCTGGTACCAGGCGGCCATGGCCAGCCCCGGCAAGACCCTGCGCACCGACGCCTACTACTGGGCCGGCGACGACGCGGTGCTGGTCAGTACCGTGCGCGCGGTGGCCAACCAGCTCGGCAACCCCGGTGGCGTGGTCAACATCGATGTATCGCTCAAGCAGCTGACCGAGATCGTCAAGCAGATCAAGCTGGGTGAGAGCGGCTACCTGATGCTGCTCGAAGACAACGGCAACGTGCTGGTCGACCCTCGTGCCCCGGCGCACAACTTCAAGAACCTGGCCTCCCTCGGCGCGGGCTACGCGCAACTGGCCAAGGCCGGCAAGGGCCTGGTCGAGGTAGAGCTCGACGGTGAGCGCTACATGGCCAATATCTGGCCATCGGAACAACTGGGCTGGAACTTCATCGGCCTGATCCGCCAGGACGAAGTGATGCAGACCGCCACCCAGCTGACCTGGGTGGTGGCCGTCATCGCCCTGGTGCTGGCCGCGGTGTTCGCCCTGGTCGGTGCGACCTTCGCCAAACTGATCGTGCGTCCGATCCACAGCGTGACCAATGGCCTGGAAGGCATCGCCCAGGGCGAAGGCGACCTGACCCGCAGTCTGGAAGTGCGTGGCCGCGACGAAACCGCGCAACTGGCCAGCTGGTTCAACCAGTTCCTGGCCGCCATTCGCCAGCTGATCCAGAACATCGGCCAGGCCGCCAGCAAGATCCTCGCGACCTCCAGCAGCTCGACCCGGGTCTCCCATGACATGGCCGAAGCCGCCGGCCGCCAGCGCGAAGCGGTGGACATGGTCTCCACCGCCTTCCATGAAATGGTCGCCACCGCCAACGAAGTCGCCCGCTCCTGCAGCCAGGCCGCCGACTCGGCCGACAGCGGCCAGCAGCAGGCCCGTGAAGGCCAGCAGCAGATCGACGCGGCGGTGCAGAGCGTCGATCGCCTGAGCCAGGAGATCGAACACTCGGCGCAGTCGATGCAGCAACTGGAACGCGACAGCAATGCCATCCAGTCGATCCTCGGCACCATTCGCTCGATTGCCGAGCAAACCAACCTGCTGGCCCTCAACGCCGCCATCGAGGCCGCCCGTGCCGGTGAACAGGGCCGCGGTTTCGCCGTGGTCGCCGACGAGGTGCGGGCGCTGGCCAAGCGCACCGCCGACTCCACCGCCGAAATCGACAACCTGCTCGGCAACCTGGCCAGCCGCACCAGCACAGTGGCCCAGCAGATGCACGCCAGCCTGGAAGTGTCGCAGCAGTCAGTCAGCCGCATCGGCCTGGCGCGTACCAGTTTCGGCCAGATCCGCGAATCGGTGGACATCATCCGCGACATGAACACCCAGATCGCCACCGCCGCCGAGGAGCAGCACCAGGTGGCCGAAGACATCAACCGCCACATCAGCCAGATCCACGGCGACGCGCAGCTGGTGGCGGAGCTTGCCAACTCGGCGCGCGCGGATTCCCAGAGCCTGGCCGGGCTGTCCAATGAACTGGATGCGCTGGTGCGCAGGTTCCGCACCTAAAGGCGCAGTTCGCCCGGGGTGAAGCCGAACAGGCCCTTGAAGGCGGCGATGTAGGCCGACGTGGAATCGTAGCCGCAGCCCAGCGCGGCGTCGGTGACACTGCGGCCTGCCTCCAGGGCAGTCAGCGACGACAGCAGGCGCATGCGCTGGCGCCAGCCGCGAAAGCTCAGGCCGGTTTCACGCTGGAACAGGCGCATCAGGGTCTTTTCCGAGGTGTTCAGGCGCTGCGCCCACTGGCCGAGGGTCTGGCCCTGCTCCGGGTTGGCGAGCAGCTCGTTGCACAGTTCGAGCAAGCGCGGGTGCTGGGGCAGCGGCAAGCAAAAGCCCACCTGCGGCAACGCCTGCAACTGATCGAGCAGCACGCCGACCAGCCGCGCCTCGGCACTGTCGCCCTCGGGGTAGTCCACCGGCAACTGGCAGAACTGCTTGATCAGCTCGCGGGCCAGCGGCGTCACTTCCAGCACCCGGCAGTGCCCCGGCGCCCAGCTGGCCTCCTCGCGACGTACATACAGGCTGCGCATCTCGGCCTGCATCGAAGTCACCACCTCGTGCTCGACCCCGGCCGGAATCCATACCCCCCACTGCGGCGGGGCAAAGTAGCTGCCCTCGGCGGTGTAGACCCCGAGCACGCCACTGATCGCATAGGAAAACTGCACCCAGTCATGCTGGTGACGCGGCGTCCAGGAGCCTGCGCCCAGGCGCTCGGCACGGGCATACAAAGGGCGGGGCAAGCGCTCCAGCACGGGAATCGGACGGGGTGAGGGCTGTTGTCCGTTAGTCGGCATCGGTTGGCCTTATGTCGCAAGACGGCAGTATTGGGCGCAGCGTAGCCTGCGGGCTCAATGATTACAAAATGATTCGAAGGCCCGCCCATGCAAGCGCTCAAACACCTCAAACGCGTGGTAACCGACTGGTTCCTCTGCGGCATGTTCCTCGCCACCTTCCTGGCCTGGCTGTTTCCCGACGTTGGCCGCAGCGGCGGGGCGATGCATGCCGAGTACGTGATCAATATCGGCGTGTTCCTGGTGTTCTTCCTGCACGGCATCAACCTGTCCAGCGAGCAGATTCGCCACGGCCTGAAGAACGGGCGCCTGCACCTGATGGTCCAGGGCTTCACCTTCGTGGTCTTCCCGCTGCTCTGGTGGCTGGCCAACCGCGTGCTGGGCAGCCAGTTGCCGCCCTTGCTGATGCTGGGCTTCTTCTACCTGTGCGCCCTGCCCTCGACCATCTCTTCGTCGGTGGCGCTGACCGGCAGCGCCGGCGGCAATGTACCGGCGGCGATCCTCAATGCCAGCCTGTCCAGCGTGCTCGGCATCTTCATCACCCCCTGGCTGGTCAGCCTGGTAGTCGGCACCGGCAGCGGCGGCATCGACCTGGGCGCTACCCTGCTCGACCTCTGCGCCCTGCTGCTATTGCCCCTGGCGCTCGGCCAGTTGCTGCGCCCCTGGCTCGGGCGCTTCTTTGCCCGGCACAAGCGCTACACCAATATCCTCGACAAGCTGGTGATCCTGCTGCTGGTCTACGCCGCGTTCTGCAACTCGATGGTCTCGGGCATGTGGCAGCAGCAAGGCAGCGCGGTGCTGCTCACCGCCCTGCTGGGCAGCGCACTGTTGCTGGCGTTGATTCTCTGGCTGACCACTCGCAGCGCCCGCGCCCTGGGCTTGTGCCCGGCCGACGAGGTAGCGGCGGTGTTCTGCGCCAGCAAGAAATCCCTGGCGGCCGGGGCACCGATGGCGGCGCTGATCTTCGGTGCCCACCCCGGGCTGGGCCTGATCCTGTTGCCGATCATGATCTACCATCCGCTGCAGTTGATCGTCTGCTCGATCATGGCCGAGCACTACGCCAATCGCCCGGCGGCGGCCGCTCAAGGGACGCTGGTCAACGCTCGATGATCGCCGTCACGCCCTGACCGCCGGCGGCGCAGATGGAGATCAGGCCGCGGCCCTTGCCCGCCGTGGCCAGCAGCTTGGCCATATTGGCCAGGATGCGCCCACCGGTCGCCGCGAACGGATGCCCGGCAGCCAGCGAGCTGCCCTTGACGTTGAGCTTGCTGCGATCGATCGCGCCCAAGGGGGCATCAAGCCCCAGCCGTTGCCGGCAGTAGTCGGGGTCTTCCCAGGCCTTGAGGGTGCACAGCACCTGGGCGGCGAAGGCTTCGTGAATTTCGTAGTAGTCGAAGTCCTGCAGGCTCAGGCCATTGCGCGCCAGCAAACGCGGCACGGCATAGGCCGGCGCCATCAGCAAACCTTCCTTGCCTTTGACGAAATCCACCGCAGCGGTTTCGCCATCGAGCAGGTACGCCAGCACCGGCAGGTTATTCGCCCGGGCCCAGTCTTCGCTGCCCAGCAGCACCACCGAGGCGCCATCGGTCAGTGGCGTGGAATTGCCTGCAGTCAGGGTGCCTTTGTCACTGCGCTCGAACACCGGCTTGAGGCTGGCGAGCTTTTCCAGGCTCAGGTCGGCGCGCAGGTTGTTGTCGCGGGTCAGGCCCAGGAACGGGGTCAGCAGGTCGTCGTGCCAGCCTTCGGCATAGGCCGCCGCCATGTGCTGGTGACTGAGCAGGGCCAGTTCATCCTGGGCCTGGCGCGGAATCTGCCAGGTCTGCGCCATCAACTCGCAATGCTCGCCCATGGAAAGACCGGTGCGCGGCTCGCCATTGCGCGGCAGTTCCGGTTTCAGGTGCCCCGGGCGCAGCTTGAGGAAGGCTTTGAGCTTGTCAGCGGTGCTTTTGCCGCGATTGGCCTGCAGCAGGATACGGCGCAAGCCTTCATTGACCGCGATGGGCGCATCGGAGGTGGTGTCGACGCCGCCGGCAATGCCACTGTCGATCTGCCCCAGGGCGATCTTGTTGGCCACCTGCAGCGCGGTCTCCAGCCCCGTGCCGCAGGCCTGCTGCAGGTCATAGGCCGGGGTCTGCGCCGACAACCGTGAACCGAGCACGCACTCGCGGGTCAGGTTCATGTCGCGCGAATGCTTGAGCACCGCCCCCGCCGCCACCTCGCCCAGTTGCTGACCGTGCAGGCCAAAGCGTTCGATCAGCCCTTCGAGGGCCGCGGTGAGCATCGCCTGGTTGCTGGCCGTGGCGTAGGCGCCGTTGGAGCGGGCGAAGGGAATCCGATTGCCGCCAATGATCGCGACCCGGCGCAGTGAGCGCATGCGTAACGTCCTCTTTTTACAAAACGGTTCGAGGTAGGAGCGGGGGGGGGGGGCGCCCCGCGGGCGGGGGTGTTCTCCCACAAAAAAAGCAGCGGCAACCCCACCAACAACACCACCCCCAAGAAAAA
>NZ_JALRNG020000058.1:0-24572 GCF_030272875.2 Pseudomonas sp. BJa5 | reverse complement strand
GGGCCGTATGTAGGAGCGAGCGGTTTTGCCTACTTTTTCCAAGAAAAAAGTAGGCCGCCGTAAGGGCGGAAGGGGCCTGTAGCCTCGCCGCATGGAATGGATAAGCTCACCGCCTCAGCCTCAGCCTCAGCCTCAGCCTCAGCACTCAACACCAAGAACCCTGCCCCTCCCAGGGTTCTGTGAGAGTCTTTGCTATTGCCCGGGATCAGCCGGGTAGGGCGCCAGACCGCGGATTTCCGGGGGCTGGCCCGGTGATGGCATTTTTTTTTGAAAAAGCCCTCAAGCAACCCGCGCAAGCGACGATAACCATTACGAAGGTTCTCTAGGCCACACCCGGCGGTTGCCAGGGCCGGAAGCCGCAGACTCCATCCAACGAGGAATTCGTCATGGCATTAACCGTTAACACTAACATCGCCTCGCTCACTACTCAGGGCAACCTGAACAAGGCTGGCAACGCTCAGGCCACTTCGATGCAGCGCCTGTCCTCCGGTCTGCGCATCAACAGCGCCAAAGACGACGCTGCCGGCCTGCAAATCTCCAACCGTCTGACCAGCCAGATCAACGGCCTGGGCCAAGCGGTCAAGAACGCCAACGACGGTATCTCCATTGCCCAGACCGCTGAAGGTGCAATGCAGGCTTCGACCGACATTCTGCAGAAAATGCGTACCCTGGCCCTGTCCTCGGCCACCGCTTCCCTGAGCGCTGACGACCGTAAGTCGAACAACGACGAATACCAGGCACTGACCGCTGAACTGACCCGTATTTCGCAGACCACCACTTTCGGTGGCCAGAAACTGCTGGACGGCTCCTTCGGCACCAAGGCCATCCAGGTCGGCGCCAACGCCAACGAAACCATCAACCTGTCGCTGGAAAACGTTGCTGCCAGCAACATCGGTTCGCAGCAGATCAAGACCAAGGCCATCGCACCTTCGGCTACCGGTCTGGCTGGCGGCGCCATCACTGTCACCGGTAACGGTCAGTCCAAAGCTGTCTCTTACGGTGCCGGCGCTTCGGCAAAAGACATCGCCAGCACTCTGAACGGTGCAATCGGTGGCCTGACCGCTACTGCCAGCACTGAAGTCCAGCTGAAAGTCGGTGCTTCCACTCCGGCGAACTTCGAACTGACCGTCGGCAACAGCGGCGCTGTCAAGTTCGTCGGCGTGACCGACCTGGGCGGCCTGGCTGACCAACTGAAGTCCAACGCTGCCAAGTTGGGCATCAGCGTCAACTACAACGAAAAAACCAGCGAGCTGTTCATCAAGTCCGACTCGGGTGAGAACATCAAGTTCGGCAACGCTGATGCCAACGCTCAAACCAACATCCTGGTTGGTGCTCGCGATGGTTCCGGCACTGTTGCTGCCCCGGCTGCCCTGGGTGGCGCGGCTATGGTCTACACCGGTGCTGTGTCCCTGGACTCGGCCAAAGGCTACTCCCTGAGCGACGCCGCTGCCGGTGTTTCGGACCTGTTCTCCGCTGCTACCGTTTCGTCGACCAAGAAAACCATTTCCCAGACCGACGTTACCGACATCACCAACTCGCAGAACGCCCTGGCGGTCATCGACAAGGCGATCGGCACCATCGACGACGTACGTTCGGGCCTGGGTGCTACCCAGAACCGTCTGACCACCACCGTCGACAACCTGCAGAACATCCAGAAGAACTCCACCGCCGCACGTTCCACCGTGCAGGACGTGGACTTCGCGGCTGAAACTGCCGAGCTGACCAAGCAGCAGACTCTGCAACAGGCTTCGACCTCGATCCTGTCGCAAGCCAACCAGCTGCCATCCTCTGTACTGAAGCTGCTTCAGTAATTCCAGCGTTTGGTGAGTGACGGAAGGGCGCGTATACGTGCCCTTTCGTTTTTTCGTGAGAAGGAGTCCGGACATGGACATGAGCGTCAAGTTGAACCTGACTTATCCGCCGGTCATGCCTGGCAACGCGCAGGCCAGCAATGATCCTTCCAGTCGCAGCAAGACGCAGGACGTCGTGGCGGCGGTCGAAGAGCCCCAGCGCGATGATCTGGTGAAGGCGGTGCGCGATATTCGCGAGTTCGTCCAGGCCAGCCAGCGCAAGCTGGATTTTTCCATTGACGATTCCACCGGCCGGGTCGTGGTCAAGGTCATTGCCACCGAATCCGGTGACGTGATTCGCCAGATGCCGTCGGAAACCGCGCTGAAACTGGCGCAAAGCCTCAGCGAAGCCGGCAGCCTGCTGTTCAATGACAAGGTCTGAGCTGGCATGAATTTTGTTGTCACTTGAACTTTGCGACGCCGTTCGCCAAGAAAGTGGCAGCCACTGAACAAGGAGTACATTGATGGCGGGTACAACAGTTAGCGGTATCGGTTCGAACATCGATACCCAGGCGATTGTGAAGTCGCTGGTCGACGCCGAGAAGGCGCCGAAGCAGGCACAGATCAATACCCAGACACTGAAGGCAACCACCACGCTGTCCTCTATCGGCAAGATCCAGGCAGCCCTGGATGCTTTCCGCGGTGCCCTGGCCACCATGGGTTCCGATAACAGCTTCGCCGGCCTGAGCCTGACCTCGTCGGACGAAAAAGTCGCCAGCTTCACCTCGGAGAAGGGCGCTTCGGCTGGCAGTTTCACCCTGCTGGTAACGCAGTTGGCCAGTGCCTCCAAGCTGTCGACCAAAGTCTATGCCGGTGGTACCAACTCGGTCGTCAACGCCGGGACCACACCGACCACCCTGACCATCTCGCAATCGGGCAAGAACTATGACCTGAGCGTGCCGCCGGGCGCGACCTTGCAGCAGGTGCGCGACAGCATCAACAGCCAGTTCGGCAGTTCGGGCCTGAGTGCCAACATCCTCACCGATGCGTCCGGTTCGCGTCTGGTGCTGACCTCGACCACCATGGGCGTGGGCTCGGACCTGACCCTGTCGGGCAACTCGGGCATCGATACTGGCTACACCGTGGTCGATACGCCGAAGAATGCCAAGTACAGCATCGACGGCATCGCCATGGAGTCCAAGAGCAACAACATCTCCGATGCGGTCAGCGGCCTGAACATCAAGCTCAATGGCCTCTCGCCGAAAAATACTACCACTGGTGATCTGACCCCGACCGTGCTGTCGCTGAGCACCAGTGCGTCGGCGCTGAAATCCGGGGTCAAGGGTTTTGTCGATACCTACAACGCCTTGATCAAGGCCATCAATGCCGAAACCAAGGTGACCATCGGCGCCGATGGCAACCCGACTGCCGGCCCCCTGACCGGCGATGCCTCGATGCGTAGCCTGGTGTCCTCGATCCGCAACGAGCTCAATACCTTGTCGGGTACCGGCACCATGAAGTCGCTGGCGCAGTTCGGCATTACCTCGTCCCAGGACGGCGGCACGCTGAGCATCGATGACAAGAAATGGGACAAGGCCATTGCCACCAATGCCGGGGATATCTCCAGTATCTTCAACGGCAAGGATGGTCTGCTGGCACGCCTGACCGCAGTGACCGATGACTACGCCAAGGCCAACACCGGTACGCTGGCCGAGCGCAGCAAGACCCTGACCGACAACCTGACTGACCTGAAGAAGCAGCAGGAGGCGCTGGATGAGCGCATGACCGCGCTGCAAAAGAGTTTGCAGGACAAGTACAATGCCATGGACACCCTGGTCGCCCAGTTGCGCGCCCAGAGCGACAGTGTGATGACCACCCTCAATGCCCTGAACAATCGGGGTAAAGACGACTGATCCAGGGCGGTTTTGCACGAGCCCGGGTAGGCCTTTGCGCCACCCGGGCTTTGTGCTTGCTCGGGCCGGGTAAAGTTTTGCCCGGTCTGGTCGATACACTGGTTAATCAACCGAATTCAGTCTTTGCCTGTCACGAGGTAGCAGCATGAACCCCATGAGAGCCCTTCGTCAGTACCAGAAGGTCAATTCCCATGCCCAGATTTCCGAGGCGTCCCCACACCGTCTGGTGCAGATGCTGATGGAAGGTGGCCTGGACCGCATGGCGCAAGCCAAAGGCGCCCTGGCCCGGGGTGATATCGCCGAGAAAGGCCTGATGCTGGGCAAGGCCATCGACATCATTATCGGCCTGCGTGATGGTCTGGATGCGCAGAAGAGCGAAGACCCGGCCTCTATCGAGCGTCTGGACGGTCTGTATGTGTACATGACCAACCGCCTGATGCAGGCCAACATCGACAACGATGCCGAAATCATCGACGAAGTCGCCCGCCTGCTGATCACGATCAAAAGTGGTTGGGATGAAATTGGCGCTGTTGCCACCCCTGAGTAAGTCGGCTGAGGACCCTGTCATGAGTCACGCACTGCAACGCATGGACGATACCCGCGACGCCTTGCTCAACGCCCTGGGTGCCCGCGACTGGGAGGCGATCGGCAAGCTGGATGAAAGCTGCCGTTCGTGCATCGACGAGATGCTCAACGAAGCGTCGATGGACGAGGCTGTGGTGCGCGAAAAGCTGGAAGGGTTGCTGCAGGTCTACCGCGAATTGCTGGAGGCGACAACGGGGGAGCGTCAGGCAATTGCCAATGAGATGACCCAGATCAACCAGGGCAAGAATGCTTCGAAGGTTTACCATTTATTCAGTTAACATGCCGGGCACTGAATAAAGAGCGCCATAAATTTGACTATGAGCGCTTTTTTGACTTAACTAGTAGCTGATTTCAAAATTTAGACGTCCGAACACTGACCGTTCAGTCGTAATGATGTCGAGCATGCCCGGAACAGGGCGCCGAGATGACTAGGGAAGTTGTTATTGAATGTGGCGTGAAACCAAAATCCTGCTGATCGATGACGACAGCGATCGCCGCCGCGATTTGGCGGTGGTATTGAATTTTCTCGGCGAAGAAAATCTGTCCTGCTCAAGCCAAGACTGGCAGCAGGTGGTCGAATCGTTGTCATCCAGTCGTGAAGTACTCTGTGTCCTGATCGGGACGGTCAATGCTCCGGCAAGTCTTCTGGGCTTGCTTAAGACAGTGGCTGGGTGGGATGAGTTCCTTCCGGTTCTGCTTTTAGGTGAAAATATTTCTGGCGAGCTGCCGGAAGAGCTTCGCCGTCGCGTGCTGTCCAGCCTGGAGATGCCGCCCAGCTACAGCAAGCTGCTCGATTCGCTGCACCGTGCCCAGGTCTATCGCGAGATGTACGACCAGGCCCGCGAGCGCGGTCGCCAGCGCGAGCCGAACCTGTTCCGAAGCCTGGTCGGTACCAGCCGTGCCATCCAGCATGTGCGCCAGATGATGCAGCAAGTGGCCGACACCGATGCCAGCGTGCTGATCCTCGGCGAGTCGGGCACCGGCAAGGAAGTGGTCGCGCGCAACCTGCACTACCATTCCAAGCGCCGCGAAGCGCCGTTCGTGCCGGTCAACTGCGGCGCGATTCCGGCCGAGTTGCTCGAGAGCGAACTGTTCGGCCATGAGAAGGGCGCCTTTACCGGGGCCATCACCAGCCGTGCCGGGCGTTTCGAGCTGGCCAACGGCGGCACCCTGTTCCTCGACGAGATCGGCGACATGCCGCTGCCGATGCAGGTCAAGCTGCTGCGTGTGCTGCAGGAGCGTACTTTCGAGCGGGTCGGCAGCAACAAGACCCAGGGTATCGATGTGCGCATCATCGCCGCGACCCACAAGAACCTCGAAAGCATGATCGAGGCCGGGACCTTCCGCGAAGACCTGTACTACCGCCTCAACGTCTTCCCCATCGAGATGGCCCCGCTGCGCGAACGCGTCGAGGACATCCCGCTGCTGATGAACGAGCTGATCTCGCGCATGGAGCACGAGAAGCGCGGGTCGATCCGCTTCAACTCGGCGGCCATCATGTCGCTGTGCCGGCATGGCTGGCCGGGCAACGTCCGCGAGCTGGCCAACCTGGTCGAGCGCATGGCGATCATGCACCCGTACGGGGTGATCGGCGTGTCGGAGCTGCCGAAGAAATTCCGTTACGTGGACGATGAAGACGAGCAACTGGTCGACAGCCTGCGCTCGGACCTGGAAGAGCGGGTGGCCATCAACGGCGCCTCGCCGGGCTTCACCACCCACGCCTTGCTGCCACCCGAGGGCCTGGACCTCAAGGACTACCTCGGTGGCCTGGAGCAGGGCCTGATCCAGCAGGCGCTGGACGATGCCAACGGCATCGTTGCCCGTGCCGCCGAACGCCTGCGCATCCGCCGCACCACCCTGGTGGAGAAAATGCGCAAGTACGGTATGAGCCGTCGCGACGGAGACGAACAGGCGGAGGATTGACGCCTGTGCGGCCATGACGGAGCGCAGTTGCGCGTCGTCATGGCCAATGCCCCTACCTTTCAAAGGGCTGTAATGCCCGCCCCGCCGACCTTTGCCAGGGTTGCGCGTAAGCGGTTCCGGCAAGCATCCGACTACCCGGCACGGCTATTGCTATATCGCAGGCAACATACCGTTTTATGACGGTCAGCCACGCGAGAGAGCACGATGCCCCAGGCCGCCACCATCTCCTGTGTCCCTGAGTCGAAGGGGCGCAATGCCGTCGAGCAGGAAAGCCGCCTTGGCCTGGAACAGGCCTTCGCCCTGTTCGACCAGGTCTCCAGCCAGCTGAGCGAGTCCTATAACCTGCTCGAGGCCCGGGTCACCGAGCTCAAGGGTGAGCTGGCGGTGGTCAGCGCCCAGCGCATGGCCGAACTTGCCGAAAAGGAACGCCTGGCCAATCGTTTGCAGAACCTGCTCGACCTGCTGCCGGGCGGGGTGATCGTCATCGATGCCCAGGGCCGGGTGCGCGAGGCCAACCCGGCGGCCTGCGAGCTGCTCGGCGAGCCACTGGTGGGTGAACTGTGGCGCCAGGTGATCGCCCGCAGCTTTGCCCCGCGCGAAGACGACGGCCACGAGGTGTCGCTGCGTGACGGGCGGCGGCTGTCGATCGCCACCCGTTCGCTGGATGCCGAACCGGGCCAACTGGTGCTGCTCAACGACCTCACCGAGACCCGCCACCTGCAGGATCAGCTGGCCCGTCACCAGCGCCTGTCGTCGCTAGGAAGGATGGTCGCCTCCCTTGCCCATCAGATCCGCACGCCGCTGTCGGCGGCCTTGCTCTACGCCAGCCACCTGGCCGAGCAGGACCTGCCGCTGGACACCCGGCAGCGCTTCGCCGGCAACCTCAAGGAGCGCCTGCATGAGCTCGAGCACCAGGTGCGCGACATGCTGGTGTTCGCCCGGGGCGAGTTGCCGCTGACCGATCGGCTGACCCCCAAGGCGCTGTTCCAGGCCCTGCAGCAGGCGGCCCAGGCCCATGTCCAGGGGCACGCGGTGCGCTGGCAGTGCGACAGTCAGCTGGGTGAGCTGTTGTGCAATCGCGACACCCTGGTCGGCGCTTTGCTCAACCTGATCGAAAACGCCTTGCAGGCCAGCCAGGAGCCTGCGCGCCTGAAGGTGCACCTGTACCGCCGAGGCTCGCAGCTGCGCCTGTGCATCAGTGATGCCGGCAGCGGCATCGACAGCGCCTTGCTGGCGCGCCTGGGCGAGCCGTTTTTGACCACAAAGGCGACCGGCACCGGCCTTGGCCTGGCGGTGGTCAATGCCGTGGCGCGGGCGCATCAGGGCGCGTTGCAACTGCGTTCGCGACCGGGTCGCGGCACCTGCGCACTGGTCACCTTGCCGTTGATCGATGCGCTGAACAAGGAGAGCGAGCAATGAAGGCAATCAAGGTGCTGCTGGTCGAGGACGATCGCGCACTGCGCCAGGCCCTGGGCGATACCCTGGAGCTGGGCGGCTTCGCTTATCGCGCTGTCGGCTCGGCCGAGGAGGCGCTGGAGGCTGTCGCTGCGCAGGCCTTCAGCCTGGTGGTCAGCGACGTGAACATGCCGGGCATGGACGGGCATCAGTTGCTTGCCCTGTTGCGCGCCCGCCAGCCGCAACTGCCGGTGTTGCTGATGACCGCCCATGCCGCCGTCGAGCGCGCCGTCGAGGCCATGCGCCAGGGGGCGGTGGACTACCTGGTCAAGCCGTTCGAGCCCAAGGCCTTGCTGGAGCTGGTGGCGCGCCACGCCCAGGGGGTGGTGGTCGGTGCTGTCGACGACGGGCCGGTGGCGTGCGAGCCGGCCAGTGCGCAATTGCTGGAGCTGGCCGCGCGGGTGGCGCGCAGCGATTCCACCGTGCTGATCTCCGGCGAGTCGGGTACCGGCAAGGAAGTGCTGGCGCGCTATATCCACCAGCAGTCGACCCGCGCCGATCAGCCGTTCGTGGCCATCAACTGCGCGGCGATCCCGGACAACATGCTCGAAGCGACCCTGTTCGGTCACGAGAAGGGCGCCTTCACTGGCGCGATTGCCGCCCAGGCCGGCAAGTTCGAGCAGGCCGATGGCGGCACCTTGCTGCTCGACGAGATTTCCGAAATGCCCCTGGGGTTGCAGGCCAAGTTGCTGCGGGTGTTGCAGGAGCGGGAAGTGGAGCGGGTCGGCGGGCGCAAGCCGGTCGCCCTGGATATCCGCGTGGTGGCGACCACCAACCGGGATCTCGCCGCTGAAGTGGCGGCGGGGCGCTTTCGTGAAGACCTGTTCTATCGCCTGTCGGTGTTCCCCCTGGCCTGGCGCCCGTTGCGCGAACGCAGCGCCGATATTCTGCCGCTGGCCGAGCGCCTGCTGGCGCGCCACGTCAATAAAATGAAGCACGCGCCGGTGCGCCTGTCATCCGAGGCGCGTGCCTGCCTGCAGTCCCACGCCTGGCCGGGCAACGTGCGCGAGCTCGACAACGCCATTCAGCGGGCGCTGATCCTGCAGCAGGGCGGGGTGATCGAGGCGGCGGATTTCTGTCTGGCCGGTGCCTTGCCGATGTTCGTCAGTGCCCCGCTGCAGGCGCCGGCAGCGCCCGTGGTCGAGGCGGCAAGTGGCCTGGGTGGCGACATGCGCCGCCACGAGTACCAGATGATCATCGACACCCTGCGCGCCGAGCGCGGGCGACGCAAGGAGGCCGCCGAGCGCCTGGGCATCAGCCCGCGCACCTTGCGCTACAAGCTGGCGCAGATGCGCGATGCCGGCATGGATGTCGAGGCCAGCCTCTACGCCAGTTGAGCGGGTGTTGAATCCGGTTTTTGTTCGGGCCGCGGGCAGAGCTGGCACTCTTGTTGCTAAGTCCTGCCTATCCGCTGCGTGAGTGTCAAAAAAATGCGGGCCGTCGGAGAGAGAAGTCCATGAGCCAAGGTGTTGAATTCAATCGATTGATGTTGGACATGCGAGCCATGCAAATGGACGCCATGTCGATGCCCAAGGTGGGCGCCGCGCCGGAGCTGGGTTCGAGCAACTTTGCCGACATGCTGGGGCAGGCCATCAACAAGGTCAGCGACACCCAGCAGGCTTCCACGCAACTGGCCAACGCCTTCGAGATCGGCAAGAGCGGCGTGGACCTCACCGATGTGATGATCGCCTCGCAAAAGGCCAGCGTTTCCTTCCAAGCCTTGACCCAGGTGCGCAACAAGCTGGTCCAGGCCTATCAAGACATCATGCAGATGCCGGTTTAAGGGCGAGATTGAGTCATGGCCGAAGCAGTCGTCGATAACGTGCCCGCCAAAGGCAGTGCAACAGAGGCAAAGCCGCCGCTGTTCGGCCTGTCGTTCCTGGAAAACATCGCGCAGATGCCCGTGCTGCGCCAGGTGGGCCTGCTGGTGGGCCTGGCGGCGAGCGTGGCGATCGGTTTCGCCGTGGTGCTCTGGTCGCAGCAACCCGATTACCGTCCGTTGTTCGGCAGCCTGGCCGGCATGGACACCAAGCAGGTCATGGATACCCTGGCCGCTGCCGATATTCCCTACAACGTCGAACCCAATTCCGGCGTCCTGCTGGTCAAGGCCGAAGACCTTTCCCGTGCCCGCCTGAAGCTGGCCGCCGCCGGCGTAGCGCCGGGCGATGGCAATGTCGGTTTCGAGATCCTCGACAAGGAGCAGGGCCTGGGCACCAGCCAGTTCATGGAAGCCACCCGTTACCGTCGTGGCCTTGAAGGTGAACTGGCGCGCACCGTTTCCAGCCTCAACAACGTCAAGGCCGCGCGGGTGCACCTGGCGATTCCGAAGAGTTCGGTGTTCGTGCGCGACGAGCGTCGCCCCAGCGCCTCGGTACTGGTCGAACTGTACCCGGGCCGCAGCCTGGAGGCGGGCCAGGTGATGGCTATCGTCAACCTGGTAGCGACCAGTGTGCCGGAGT
The DNA here is from genome assembly GCF_030272875.2 of Pseudomonas sp. BJa5. NCBI lineage: Bacteria > Pseudomonadati > Pseudomonadota > Gammaproteobacteria > Pseudomonadales > Pseudomonadaceae > Pseudomonas > Pseudomonas sp. BJa5. The sequence continues at coordinate 14,447 of NZ_JALRNG020000058.1, read as the reverse complement.
TGGACAAGTCCCAGGTCACGGTGGTCGACCAGAAGGGCAACCTGCTGTCCGACCAGATCAACAACTCCGAATTGACCATGGCCGGCAAGCAGTTCGACTACAGCCGGCGCATGGAAGGCATGCTCACCCAGCGCGTGCACAACATCCTGCAACCGGTGCTGGGCAACGACCGCTACAAGGCCGAAGTCTCCGCCGATGTCGACTTCAGCGCCGTCGAGTCCACCTCCGAGCAATTCAACCCCGATCAACCGGCGCTGCGCAGCGAGCAGTCGGTCAGCGAACAACGCTCCAGCAGCATGCCGCCACAAGGCGTGCCGGGCGCCCTGAGCAACCAGCCGCCAGGCCCTGCCTCGGCGCCGCAGACCACCGGTGGCACCCCGGGTGCGACCGCGGCCGTGCAGCCAGGCCAGCCTCTGCTCGACGCCAACGGCCAGCAGGTCATGGACCCGGCCACCGGCCAGCCGATGCTGGCGCCTTACCCGGCCGACAAGCGCAATCAGTCGACCAAGAACTTCGAGCTGGACCGCTCCATCAGCCACACCCGCCAGCAGCAGGGCCGCCTGTCGCGCCTGTCGGTGGCGGTGGTGGTCGACGACCAGGTCAAGATCGACCCGGCCACCGGCGAAAGCACCCGTGCGCCCTGGGGCGCCGAAGACCTGGCGCGCTTTACTCGCCTGGTCCAGGATGCGGTGGGCTTCGACGCCAGCCGCGGCGACAGTGTCAGCGTGATCAACGTGCCGTTCGCCGCCGACCGCGGTGAAGTGATCGCCGAGATTCCGTTCTACTCGCAGCCGTGGTTCTGGGACATCATCAAGCAGGTCATGGGCGTACTGTTCATCCTGGTCCTGGTGTTCGGCGTGCTGCGTCCGGTACTCAACAACATCACCGGCAATGGCAAGCAGAACGCCGGTGCCGATGGCGACATGGAACTGGGCGGCATGATCGGTCTGGATGGCGAACTGGCCAACGACCGCGTCAGCCTGGGTGGTCCGCAAAGCATTCTGCTGCCGAGCCCGAGCGAGGGCTACGATGCGCAGCTCAACGCAATCAAGAGCCTGGTGGCCGAAGACCCGGGTCGTGTGGCCCAGGTCGTGAAAGAGTGGATCAACGCCGATGAGTGATAACCGAGCCCTTACCGCCAAACTGAGCCGGGTCGACAAGGCAGCGATCCTGCTGCTGTCCCTGGGCGAAACCGATGCCGCCCAGGTGCTGCGGCACATGGGACCGAAGGAAGTGCAGCGGGTCGGCGTGGCCATGGCGCAGATGGGCAACGTCCACCGCGAGCAGGTCGAGCAGGTGATGAGCGAGTTCGTCGAGATCGTCGGCGACCAGACCAGCCTGGGCGTCGGCTCTGACGGCTACATCCGCAAGATGCTCACCCAGGCGTTGGGCGAGGACAAGGCCAACGGCCTGATCGACCGCATCCTGCTCGGTGGCAACACCAGCGGCCTGGACAGCCTCAAGTGGATGGAGCCGCGTGCGGTGGCCGATGTCATCCGTTACGAGCACCCGCAGATCCAGGCGATCGTGGTGGCCTACCTGGACCCGGACCAGGCCGGCGAGGTGCTGGGCAACTTCGACCACAAGGTGCGTCTGGACATCATCCTGCGCGTGTCTTCGCTCAACACCGTGCAACCGGCAGCGCTCAAGGAACTCAACCAGATCCTCGAGAAGCAGTTCTCCGGCAACTCCAACGCCGCGCGCACCACCCTGGGTGGTATCAAGCGTGCTGCCGACATCATGAACTTCCTCGACAGCTCCGTGGAAGGCCAACTGATGGACGCGATCCGCGACATCGACGGCGACCTCTCCGAGCAGATCGAAGACCTGATGTTCGTCTTCAACAACCTGGCCGATGTCGACGACCGCGGCATCCAGGCGTTGCTGCGCGAAGTGTCCTCCGATGTGCTGGTGGTCTCGCTCAAGGGCGCCGACGAAAAGGTCAAGGACAAGATCTTCAAGAACATGTCCAAGCGTGCCTCGGAACTGTTGCGCGACGACCTCGAGGCCAAGGGGCCGGTACGGGTCAGCGACGTCGAGGCGGCGCAGAAGGAAATCCTCACCATCGCCCGGCGCATGGCCGAGGCCGGCGAGATCGTGCTCGGCGGCAAGGGCGCCGAAGAGATGATCTGACAAGGCGTGAGGCCTGTCGCGGGGCAAGCCCGCTCCTACATGGGGGCACAGATCAAATCGCTCCTGTAGGAGCGGGCTTGCCCCGCGATGGGTCCCCCAGCAATTTTCGCCTGAACCTGTTTTATGAGTGCGTGCAATCATGTCGACCAACGAGCACCTGAGTGAACTGATTCGCGCCGACGATATCGAGGGCTTCGATCGCTGGGCGCTGCCCAGCTTCGATCCGGAACCCGAGCCTGAGCCCGAACCCGAGCCGGAACCTGAAGTCATTCAGGAAGAAGTCGAGGAAGTGCCGCTGGAGGAGGTCCAGCCGCTGACCCTCGAAGAGCTCGAAAGCATCCGCCAGGAAGCCTACAACGAAGGTTTCGCCACCGGCGAGCGCGAGGGGTTCCACAGCACCCAGCTCAAGGTTCGCCAGGAGGCCGAAGTGGCCCTGGCTGCCAAGCTGGCCAGCCTTGAGCAACTGATGGGTCACCTGCTTGAGCCCATTGCCGAGCAGGACACGCAGATCGAAAAAGCCGTGGTCCACCTGGTCGCGCACATGGCCCGGGAAGTCATCGGTCGCGAGCTGCGCAGCGATTCCAGCCAGATCGGCCAGGTGCTGCGTGAAGCCCTGAAGCTGCTGCCCATGGGTGCCGAGAACATCCGCATCCATATCAATCCGCAGGACTTCGAACGGGTCAAAGCCTTGCGCGAGCGTCATGAAGAGCGCTGGAAGCTGCTCGAGGACGACACCTTGCTGCCGGGTGGCTGCCGCATCGAGACCGACCACAGCCGCATCGATGCGAGCATGGAAACCCGTATCGAGAAGGCCCTGGCGCAACTGTTCGATCAACTGCATGACCAGGGCCTGCACCCGGCGGCGGCGGACCTGAAAGTCGACCTGGACACCCCCGATGCGCCTTGAACGCACCAGCTTCGGCAAGCGCCTGGGCACTTATGCCGACAATGTGAAGCTGCCTGCCCAGCCTGTGGTCGAAGGGCGGCTGCTGCGCATGGTCGGCCTGACCCTGGAGGCCGAAGGGCTGCGCGCGGCCATCGGCAGTCGCTGCGTGGTGATCAACGACGACAGCTATCACCCGGTGCGGGTCGAGGCCGAAGTCATGGGCTTTGCCGGGGGCAAGGTGTTCCTCATGCCGGTCGGCAGCGTCGCCGGCATCGCCCCCGGGGCGCGGGTGGTGCCGCTGGCCGACAACGGCCGCCTGCCCATGGGCATGAGCATGCTCGGCCGGGTGCTCGATGGCGCCGGCCGGGCGCTGGATGGCAAGGGCGGGATGAAGGCCGAAGACTGGGTGCCGATGGATGGCCCGACCATCAACCCGCTCAACCGTGACCCGATCAGCCAGCCGCTGGACGTCGGCATCCGCAGCATCAACGGCCTGCTGACCGTGGGGCGCGGCCAGCGCTTGGGCCTGTTCGCCGGTACCGGTGTGGGTAAGTCGGTGCTGCTGGGCATGATGACCCGCTTCACCGAAGCCGAGATCATCGTGGTCGGCCTGATCGGCGAACGGGGTCGCGAGGTGAAGGAATTCATCGAGCACATCCTCGGCGAGGAAGGGCTCAAGCGTTCGGTGGTGGTGGCGTCGCCCGCCGACGACGCGCCGCTGATGCGCCTGCGTGCGGCCATGTACTGCACGCGCATCGCCGAGTATTTCCGCGACAAGGGCAAGAATGTCCTGTTGCTGATGGATTCGCTGACCCGCTTTGCCCAGGCCCAGCGGGAAATCGCCCTGGCCATCGGCGAGCCGCCGGCGACCAAGGGTTATCCGCCGTCGGTATTCGCCAAGCTGCCCAAGCTGGTGGAGCGCGCCGGTAATGGCGAGGCGGGTGGTGGTTCGATCACCGCCTTCTACACCGTGCTGTCCGAAGGCGACGACCAGCAGGACCCGATCGCCGACTCGGCCCGGGGCGTACTCGACGGCCACATCGTGCTGTCCCGGCGCCTGGCCGAGGAGGGGCACTACCCGGCCATCGATATCGAGGCCTCGATCAGCCGGGTCATGCCGCAGGTGGTCAGCCCCGCGCAGATGAGCGAGGCCCAGCAGTTCAAGCAACTGTGGTCGCGCCTGTCGCAGAGTCGCGACCTGATCAGCGTCGGCGCCTATGTGGCTGGCGGCGATGCCGAGACGGACCTGGCGATTGCCCTGCAGCCCAAGCTGGTGCACTTCCTGCGCCAGGGCCTGCGCGAAAACGTCAGCCAGCAGCAGAGCCGCGAGCACCTGGCAGGCATCTTTGCCCCGCCCAACCCTGGCGCGGGGGGCTGATAGCCCATGGCCCAGCCCAGTCGCGCGGCGCGTCTGACGCCGGTGGTGGAAATGGCCGAGGACGCCGAGCGCCAGGCCGCCCGGCGCCTGGGGCAGTTCCAGCAGCAGGTGAGCCAGGCCCAGGCCAAGCTCGCCGAACTCGACCGCTTTCGCGAAGACTATCAACTGCAGTGGATCAACCGCGGCGGGCAGGGCGTGTCCGGCAGCTGGCTGGTCAATTACCAGCGCTTTCTCGGCCAGCTGGAGAGCGCCATGACCCAGCAGCGCCAGAGCCTGGCCTGGCACCAGAACAACCTCAACAATGCCCGCGGCACCTGGCAACAGGCCTATGCCCGGGTCGAAGGCCTGCGCAAGCTGGTCCAGCGCTATATCGACGAAGCCCGGGCGATCGAGGACAAGCGCGAGCAGAAATTGCTCGACGAACTGTCCCAGCGCTTGCCGCGCCACGATCGCTACTGAGCGGGGCTTTGGTCGGCGCAGGTTGCCGCTGCGGCACCTGGCTGCTACACCTTGTGGGTGTCTGCAATCGTCATAACGGAAGGAATCGCCTGCATGGCAGTTGAAACGATGGTCTCCCAGGACGGGAAAAAGTTGACGATCAAGGTCAAGGGGCGCTTTGACTTTGGCAAGCATCAGGAATTTCGCGAGGCCTATGAGCGCAAGGCGTCACGACCCGACTACGTGGTGGTCGACCTCAAGGAGGCGACCTACCTCGACAGTTCGGCACTGGGCATGCTGCTGATGCTGCGTGACCATGTCGGTGGCGATGAGGCAGAGGTGCGGGTGGTCAACACCAGCTCCGATGTGCGCAAGATCCTCGCCATCTCCAACTTCGACAAGCTGTTCGACATCAGTTGATCCAGGCCATGCCGGAATCGACCCTGACCGTGCTCATCGCCGAAGATGGCGCGGCAGATCGTCTGTTGCTGGCGCGTATCGTCGCCAGGCAGGGCCATGCCGTGCTCACAGCCGAGAACGGTGAGCAGGCGGTGGCGCTGTTTGCCGAGCGGCGCCCGCACCTGGTGTTGCTCGATGCGCTGATGCCGGTGATGGACGGCTTCGAGGCGGCCCGGCAGATCAAGGCCCTGGCCGGCGAGGCGCTGGTACCGATCATCTTCCTGACCTCCCTGAGCGAGGAAGAGGCGCTGGTACGCTGCCTGGAGGCCGGTGGCGACGACTTTCTGGCAAAGCCCTACAACGCAGCGATCCTGGCCGCCAAGATCAAGGCCATGGATCGCCTGCGCCGGTTGCAGGCCATGGTGCTGGAGCAGCGCGACCAGATTGCCCATCACCACCATCACCTGCTCAACGAGCAGCGGGTGGCCAAGGCGGTGTTCGACAAGGTGGCCCATGCCGGTTGCCTGAGTGCGGCGAATATCCGCTACCTGCAATCGCCCTACGCATTGTTCAACGGCGACCTGCTGCTGGCGGCATTCGCCCCCTCCGGCGACATGCACGTGCTGCTGGGGGATTTCACCGGTCACGGCTTGCCGGCGGCGGTCGGCGCCATGCCCCTGGCCGAGGTGTTCTACGGCATGACCGCCAAGGGCTATGGCCTGGCGCAGATCCTGCGGGAGATGAACGCCAAGCTCAAACGCATCCTGCCGGTGGACATGTTCTGTTGTGCGATGTTGCTCAGCCTGAGTTTCCAGCGCCAGGTGGTGGAGGTGTGGAACGGTGGCATGCCGGACGGCTACCTGCTCCCGGTCGAGGGTGGCGAGCCCCTGGCGCTGGTGTCGCGGCACTTGCCCCTGGGCGTGTTGGCGCCGGAGCGCTTCGACGATTCGACCCAGGTGCTGCCCATGGCCCTGGGCGAGCGGCTGCTGCTGCTGTCGGACGGAGTGGTCGATACCAGCAACGAGCACGACCAGTTGTTCGGGGTCGAGCGCCTGCTGCGGGTGCTGGCGGACAATCGCCAGCCGCCGTTGTTGTTCGAGGAAGTGCTCGGGGCGCTGGACGCCTTTCGCGGGCGCTGCCGAGACGACGTCAGCCTGCTGGAAATCCGCATGGTCGATGCCGACGAACTGACCCCGGCGCCGCTGATGTACTCCGATAGCGGGCAGTGTGCACCGCCGGACTGGTCGTTGCAGTTCGAGTTCCGGGCCGAGACGCTCAAGCGCTTCAATCCGCTGCCGTACCTGCTGCAACTGCTGCAGGAGATCCATGGCTTGCGGGCCCAGAACGGGGCCTTGCACAGTGTCCTCAACGAGCTGTATTCCAATGCCCTGGAGCATGGGGTGCTGGGGCTGGACTCCGGGCTCAAGCAGGATGTCCGGGGTTTTGCCGAATATTACCGGCAGCGCAATGAGCGCTTGCAGGCGTTGTCCGACGGCTACATTCGCGTTGGCCTCAAGGTTGAGCCCCAGGGCAGTGGCGGACGTCTGGTCATCGAGGTGCAAGACAGCGGCAAGGGTTTCAATGTGAGCAAGGTGCTCGCGCGTCCACTGGTCGAACAAGGCTTGTGCGGGCGCGGGCTGAACCTGATACGTCGGCTGAGCCGACACGCCGAGTGGGCCGACGACGGGCGGCGCGCATGCGTGGAGTTCGCCTGGCAGGCTCTGGCATAATCAAACTTGATCAAGGAGCGAGCAAGTGTCCGATATTCACATCGATCACAAGGTACTCAGTGACCTGCAGGAAGTCATGGAAGATGGCTACCTGAACTTGCTGGATACCTTTCTCGACGATTCCAAAAAGCGCTTGAGTCAGCTGCACGAGGCCAAGAGCGCGGCGGAGTTGGGTCATGCCGCGCACAGCTTCAAGGGCAGCAGCAGCAACATGGGCGCGCTTGCCCTGGCCGAGCTGTGTCGGCAGCTGGAAGAGCGGGTCAAGCAGCAGCCGTTGTACGGCATAGAAGATCTGATCAACCAGATCGACCGTGAGTACGAGGAAGTGCGGCGGTTGTACGACAAAGAGCGGCACCGGGTGTCGATCGGCTGAATCGCTGTTTTTTGAAGCTGGCTCGACTTTTGCGTAGTCTTTGCCAATTACGTTCTGGATTTCTTGTGGCGGAGACTCCCCCATGCCTGTCGCTTCCAACCCACTGCTGCAACCTGCTACCGCGAGCACGCCATCGCGAGCGCCGGCCAATGCGTCGGAAAAACCGCTGCAGGGCGCAAACGACAAGGCCTCGGGGTTTTCCGATGTGTATGCCCAGCAGGCCCGACCGGGAGCGTCCACGCCGGCTGATGGGGCCAAGCGCGACAAGGTCACGCCCGCATCGGCGAGCGCTGCCGACGGCAAGGATGCCGTCGACAGCGGCAAGCCGTTGCCAGTGGATCAGGACAGCACCCTTGCCGATGCCGCTGGAGCCATCGATCCGACCCTGATCGATCCCAGCCTGGTGGCCGGCCAGGTGACCGATGCGCAGCCCGGTGCCCAATTGATCCAGGCCCAGGCCGAAGCCGTGGCGCCGATGGTCCAGGCTGCCCAGATGCAGCCCCAGGCCGTCGCCGCGCCTGCGGTCGCGGCAGAGCCGCCGTTCGATCCGGAGGCCGACCCACTGGCCGATATGCCGGCCTTGCGCATGGCGCTGGAGCAAAGCGCCCAGGCCCAGGGCACGACGTCGGCCCATGCGGCGAGCAAACCGACCACTGCCCAGCCCGAGGCGGCGCCAACCCAGCCCGCCGTCAATACCCTGGCGGCGATGGCCGACGCACCGGCAGCCGATGCGGGGCAGGGGGAGCCGGGTGAAAAAGCCTTTGCCGGCCTGCTTGATGACGGCCTCAAGGATCTCAAGAGCGCTGCCAGCGACACCCGCGTCGATGATTTCGCCGATCGCCTGGGCACCCTGACCCAGGCCGTCACCGCCAAGACCGCCAGCGCCACTGCCATGCCGACGGCCGCCCCGTTGCACCAGCCGCTGGCCATGAACCAGGGCGGCTGGACCGAAGGCCTGGTCAACCGGGTGATGTACCTGTCCAGTCAGAATCTCAAATCGGCTGAAATCCAGTTGGAGCCGGCAGAGCTGGGGCGCCTGGATATCCGCGTCCACCTGGCGCCCGAGCAGCAGGCGCAGATCACCTTCACCAGCGGCCATGTCGGGGTGCGCGAGGCGCTGGAGAACCAGGTGCATCGCCTCAAGGACATGTTCGCCCAGCAGGGGCTAGGGCAACCTGATGTGAACGTCGCCGACCAGTCGCGCGGCCAGCAGCAACAGGGCAACCCGGACGCACCGCGCCTGAGTGGCGTGGCGGCGCGGCGCAATGCGGCGGGCGAAGAAGCTGATATCGCAGCCGCGGCCGCCCCGGTCGAGCAGCAGACCGTTGTCGGCTCCAGTGCGGTGGATTTCTACGCCTGATCCCTTTGCCTTGGTCGGGCCAACTCACTGTAGGAGCGGGCTTGTCCCGCGATTGCGTATGGACAGTCACATCGCATCGCGGGGCAAGCCCGCTCCTACGGTAAGCCCGTAACCTCAAAGACAAAGATTGGCATAACACTTGCTCAACCCACGCCATGTGACTGAATTCTCCGATGAATGACGGAATATTGGCATGGCGAAGAGCGACGCAGAGAAAGACCCCGCCGCTAAAGGCAAACTCAAGCTGATCCTGCTGCTGGTACTGGCATTCGTGCTGGCTATCGGCCTGTCGATCGGCGCCACCTGGTTCTTCCTGCACAAGCCCGAAGACAAGTCGGTCGCCGATCCGGCGCTGGCCGGCAACCTCAAGCCTGCGGCCATCTACGAGCCTTTGGCTCCGGCCTTCGTGGTCAACTTCAACCAGAACGGTCGTCAGCGTTTCATGCAGGTGAGCATCACCATGCAGGGGCGCGACCAGGCCGCGCTGGACGCGCTGAAAGTGCACATGCCGGTGATTCGCAACAACCTGGTGATGCTGTTCTCCGGGCAGGGCTTCGACACCCTGGCCAGCCCCGTGGGCCAGGAGATGCTGCGCCAGAAGGCCACCGCCAGCGTCCAGGAAGTGGCACAGAAGGAAGTCGGCAAACCGGTCGTCGACCAGTTGCTGTTCACCAATTTCGTATTGCAGTAGGAGCCACCGATGGCCGTGCAGGACCTGCTGTCCCAGGATGAAATCGATGCCTTGCTGCATGGCGTCGACGATGGGCTGGTACAAACCGAAAGCAACGCCGAGCCGGGCAGCATCAAGAGCTATGACCTGACCAGCCAGGACCGCATCGTTCGCGGACGCATGCCGACCCTGGAAATGATCAACGAGCGCTTTGCCCGCTACACCCGGATCAGCATGTTCAACCTGCTGCGTCGCTCCGCCGACGTGGCGGTGGGTGGCGTGCAGGTGATGAAGTTCGGCGAGTACGTGCACTCGCTGTACGTGCCGACCAGCCTGAACCTGGTGAAGATCAAGCCGCTGCGCGGCACCTCGTTGTTCATCCTCGACGCCAAGCTGGTGTTCAAGCTGGTGGACAACTTCTTCGGCGGCGATGGCCGTCACGCCAAGATCGAGGGGCGTGAATTCACCCCGACCGAGCTGCGCGTGGTGCGCATGGTGCTGGACCAGGCTTTCATCGACCTCAAGGAAGCCTGGCAGGCGATCATGCCGGTCACCTTCGAGTACATGAACTCGGAGGTCAATCCGGCCATGGCCAACATCGTCGGCCCGAGCGAGGCGGTGGTGGTCTCGACCTTCCACATCGAACTCGACGGCGGTGGCGGCGACCTGCACGTGACCATGCCGTATTCGATGATCGAGCCGGTGCGCGAGATGCTCGACGCCGGTTTCCAGTCTGACCTGGACGACCAGGACGAGCGCTGGATAAAAGCCCTGCGCGAAGACGTGCTGGACGTCAGCGTGCCGCTCAGCGCCACGGTTGCCCGTCGTCAGTTGAAGCTGCGCGACATCCTGCACATGCAGCCGGGCGACGTGATTCCGGTCGAGATGCCCGAGCACCTGGTCCTGCGCGCCAACGGCGTGCCGTCGTTCAAGGCCAAGCTGGGTTCGCACAAGGGCACCCTGGCCTTGCAGATTATCGATCCGATCGAGCGCCGCTGAGCAGCGCCGCCGGTTCCCACTCCGAATTGATTGCCCGTCGAGGACAAAATGGCTAACGAAAACGATTTCATCTCCGCAGACGACCAGGCCCTGGCCGATGAGTGGGCGGCGGCCCTGGAAGAGACCGGCGATGCCGGCCAGGCCGATATCGATGCCTTGCTGGCCGCGGACGTCGGCGGCGGCTCGACGAGCAACAATCGCCTGCCCATGGAAGAGTTCGGCAGCTCGCCGCGCAACAACGAGAACGTCAGCCTGGAAGGGCCGAACCTGGATGTGATCCTGGATATCCCGGTGAGCATTTCCATGGAAGTGGGCAGCACCGAAATCAACATTCGCAACCTGCTGCAACTGAACCAGGGTTCGGTGATCGAGCTCGATCGCCTGGCCGGTGAGCCGCTCGACGTACTGGTCAACGGCACGCTGATCGCCCATGGCGAGGTGGTGGTGGTCAACGAGAAGTTCGGCATCCGCCTGACCGACGTGATCAGCCCGAGCGAACGCATCAAGAAGCTGCGCTGAGTGAGCCGGCTCCTGCGACGCGGCCTGGCACTGCTGGCCGCCTGCTACGTGGATGTGGCCATGGCCACCGCGCAACCGGCAGCTGCCGTGGTGGCGCCGAGCGCCGGGGGTAGCGCGGCCGGGCAGCTGACCCAGTTGGTGCTGGGCTTGCTGCTGGTGCTGGGGCTGATCTTCTTCCTCGCCTGGCTGCTGCGCCGGGTGCAGAACACCGCCCCGGGCAATGGCCAGGTGATCGAGATCCTCGGCAGTCGCGCCCTGGGCCCGCGGGATCGGCTGTTGCTGATCCAGGTGGGCAAGGAGCAGATCCTCATCGGTCATACGCCCGGCACGATCGAGGCCCTGCATGTCATGGCCGAACCGGTCGACGTGCCTGCCGGTGCGCGCCAGGCAACACCAGAATTCGCCCAGCGCCTGATGGAGCTGATGGGCAAGGATCAGAAGGGTAGGTCGTGATGGGCGCATTGCGCATGATGTTGACGCTGCTGTTGCTGCTGGCAGCGCCATTGGCCGTGGCTGCCGACCCGTTGTCGATCCCGGCGATCACCCTGTCCAGCGGTGCCGACGGCCAGCAGGAATACTCGGTCAGCCTGCAGATCCTGCTGATCATGACGGCGCTGAGTTTCATCCCGGCGTTCGTCATCCTGATGACCAGCTTCACCCGGATCATCATCGTCTTCTCGATCCTGCGCCAGGCCCTGGGCCTGCAGCAGACGCCGTCCAACCAGATCCTCACCGGCATGGCGCTGTTCCTGACCATGTTCATCATGGCCCCGGTGTTCGATCGGGTGAACAAGGATGCCCTGCAGCCCTACCTGAACGAGCAGATGGTGGCCCAGGAGGCGATCGCCAAGGCCCAGGTGCCGCTCAAGGAGTTCATGCTGGCCCAGACCCGCCAGAGCGACCTGGACCTGTTCATGCGCCTGTCCAAGCGCACCGACATCGCCAGCCCTGAGCAGGCGCCGCTGACCATCCTGGTACCAGCCTTCGTCACCTCGGAACTCAAGACCGCCTTCCAGATCGGCTTCATGATCTTCATTCCGTTCCTGATCATCGACCTGGTGGTGGCCAGTGTGCTGATGGCCATGGGTATGATGATGCTCTCGCCGCTGATCATCTCGTTGCCGTTCAAGATCATGCTGTTCGTGCTGGTCGATGGCTGGGCCTTGATCATGGGCACCCTGGCCGGCAGTTTCGGCGGCGTCTGAGGCCGCAAGGAGAAGTAGTCCATGACCCCTGAAGTGGCCGTCGACCTGTTTCGCGATGCGTTGTGGCTGACCACCCTGATGGTCGCCGTGCTGGTGGTGCCCAGCTTGCTGGTGGGTCTGGTGGTGGCGATGTTCCAGGCCGCCACCCAGATCAACGAACAGACCCTGAGCTTCCTGCCGCGCCTTTTGGTCATGCTGGTCACCCTGATCGTGGCCGGGCCCTGGCTGGTGCAGACGTTCATGGAATACATCCTGTCGTTGTACCGCAGCATTCCGCAGTTGATCGGCTGAGTCGTCGATGCTCGAGCTGACCGATACGCAGATCGGCACCTGGGTGGCCAGTTTCATCCTGCCGCTGTTTCGCGTGGCCGCGGTACTGATGACCATGCCGGTGTTCGGCACCACCCTGGTGTCGGCGCGCATCCGCTTGTACTTCGCGGTGGCGATTACTGTGGTCATCGTCCCCGCACTGCCGCCGTTGCCCGAGGTGCATGCCCTGGACCTCAGTGCGCTGCTGCTGATTGCCGAACAGGTCATCATCGGTGCATTGATGGGGCTGTCGTTGCAGTTGCTGTTCCAGGTTTTCGTGGTGGCCGGGCAGATCGTCGCGATCCAGATGGGTATGGGCTTCGCCTCCATGGTCGACCCGGCCAACGGCGTCAACGTGGCGGTGGTCAGCCAGTTCCTGACCATGCTGGTGACCTTGCTGTTCCTGGCCATGAACGGCCACCTGGTGGTGTTCGAGGTGTTGACCGAAAGCTTCACCACCTTGCCCATCGGCGGCGGCCTGCTGGTCAATCATTTCTGGGCGCTGGCCGGGCGCCTGGGCTGGGTGTTCGGCGCGGCCTTGCTGCTGGTACTGCCGGTGATCGCCGCGCTGCTGGTGGTCAACATCGCCTTTGGTGTCATGACTCGCGCCGCGCCGCAGTTGAACATCTTCTCCATCGGCTTTCCGCTGACCCTGGTGCTGGGTCTGCTGATTTTCTGGGTCGGCCTGGCCGACGTTCTTCCTCACTACCAGTCGCTGGCCACCGAGGCGTTGCAGTGGCTGCGTGAACTGGCACGGGCGCGCTGAGCATGGCAGAGAGCGAAAGCGGTCAGGACAAGACAGAAGACCCCACCGAGAAACGCAAGAAGGACTCCCGCGAGAAGGGTGAGATCGCTCGTTCCAAGGAGCTCAACACCGTCGCTGTGACCCTGGCCGGCGCCGGTGCATTGCTGGCCTTTGGCGGTGGCCTGGCCGAAACCCTGATGGAGCTGATGCGCATCAACTTCAGCCTGTCGCGGGAGGTGCTGATCGACGAGCGCTCGATGGGTATCTTCCTGCTCGCCTCCGGCAAGATGGCGCTGCTGGCCGTCCAGCCGGTGCTGCTGGTGTTGCTGCTGGCGGCGATCATCGGCCCGATCTCGCTGGGTGGCTGGCTGTTCGCCGCCGGCACCCTGGCGCCCAAGTTCAGCCGGATGAACCCGCTGTCCGGCCTCAAGCGCATGTTCTCCATGCATGCACTGGTGGAGCTGATCAAGGCCCTGGCCAAGTTCTTCGTGATCCTGCTGGTGGCCCTGGCGGTACTGGCTTCGGACCGTGACGACCTGCTGGCCATTGCCAACGAACCCATCGAACAGGCGATTATCCACAGCGTCCAGGTGGTGGGCTGGAGCGCCTTGTGGATGGCGGCGGGCTTGCTGTTGATCGCGGCGGTGGATGCGCCGTACCAGCTGTGGCAGTCGCTGCAGAAGCTGAAGATGACCAAGCAGGAAGTGCGCGACGAGTACAAGGACAGCGAGGGTAAGCCTGAGGTCAAGCAGCGCATTCGCCAGTTGCAGCGCGAGGCGGCGCAGCGGCGGATGATGGCGGCCGTCCCCGAGGCGGACGTGATCATCACCAACCCGACCCACTATGCCGTGGCGCTCAAGTACGACCCGAAGAAGGGGGCGGCGCCGTTGCTGCTGGCCAAGGGCGCGGATTTCCTCGCCTTGAAGATTCGCGAGATCGCTCGCGAGCACAAGATCCAGGTGCTCGAATCGCCGGCGCTGGCGCGTTCGATCTACTACTCCACGGAGCTTGAGGAAGAGATTCCTGCAGGGCTGTACCTGGCCGTCGCCCAGGTGCTGGCCTACGTCTACCAGATCCGCCAGTACCAGGCCGGCAAGGGCAAGGCGCCGGAGCCGCTGAAGGAGCCGCCGATTCCGCCGGATCTGCGTCGCGACTGATCGCCCCGGTAGGGTGGGGTGGGGTGGGGGGGGGGGGGGGGGGGGGGGGGGGGGGGGGGGGGGGGGAAACCCACCACCCCCCACCCCCCCCCCCCCCCCCAACCCACCGCACAAACAAAAAAAAAAAAAAAAAAAAAAAAAATATA
>NZ_JALRNG020000057.1:0-26832 GCF_030272875.2 Pseudomonas sp. BJa5 | reverse complement strand
CCTACAGTTGTCATGCGATTGTAAGGGTATCTGTGGGAGCTGCCGCCAGGCTGCGATCGACCGCGAAGCGGTCGTAGTGCCTATCGCTGCGATTCCTCTGCCGCCAGCGGTTGCTTGACCCAGCTCATGAACAACTCATACCCCACCGCCAGCAACACCGGGCCGATGAACAGGCCGATGATGCCGTTGGTCAGCATCCCGCCCAGGGCGCCGATCAGCACCACCGGCATCGGCACGGCCACGCCACGACCCAGCAGCAGGGGTTTGAGGACGTTGTCGGACAGGCCGGCGAGTAGGGTCCAGACTGCAAAGACGATGGTGCCGACGCCCACGCCGTCATGGGCAAACACATAGATCACCACCGGCAGGGTGATCAGCAGCACCGGCAACTGGGTGATCCCCAGCAGCAACACCATCAGGGCCAGTACCCCGGCGGCAGGTACGCCCATGACCACCAGGCCGATACCCACCAGCAGCATCTGGATAAAGGCGATGCCGACCACGCCCTGGGCCACGGCGCGGATGGTCGCGGTGCACAGCGCGGCCAGTTGCGGCCCACGTTGGGGACCGGAAATACGCGTGGCAATGTCCACGCCCGTGCGATGGCCGATTTCACCCTTGGCCATGATCACCCCGCCCACGATCAGGGCCAGGACGAACACCAGGATGCCGGTACCGACGCCGGCCATCTGGGTGAGCAGGGTCTTGCTCACGCCCTTGAGGTGCGGTGCGACCTGGGTCAGCGCCCAGGTCAGGTCGGAACTTGCATGGGACCAGATGCCGAACAGCGGTGCGCCGATCAGTGGCCAGTCCTGCACGTTCGCTGGCGGTGGCGGAATTTCGATGGCCTGGTTCTCGAAGGTATTGATACCGAGCTTGACCGACTCGGCCACCGAGGTACCCAGCAGGCTCAACGGCCCGATCAGGCAGGCCAGGCCCACCAGCACCAGAAAGGCAGCCGACCAGCCGGGACGGCCACCCAGCAGGGCCGCCAGACGCTGGTTCAAGGGGTAGAGGGTGATCGCCAGGATCACCGCCCAGAGCATCAGGCTCAGGAATGGCTGGAAGATCTCGAAACAGAACATGACCAGCACCGCAATCAGGCCGGCACGTATCAGCACGTCCAGCAGTTCGCGGGCGTTGCCCAGTTGAATAGGTCGGTTTTCGGCCACGAAAGGGCTCCTTGGCAAATGGATGATTCAACGCATGGCCGGGCAGCGGCTGCCACCGACACGTGCGGCCTGGCTGACCAGCTCGGTGAAGCGCTTGAGGTTCTGTTGATGGGCCAGCACAAGGTCGTCGATGGTAGCACCGGCGGGGGTCTGGATCACGCTGCGGCAGTTGAGGGTGGCGATGTCCGTGCCGTTGGCAGGGCGCAGCCGCCACTGGGCATCGAACAGGGCGTACTGGCCGGGCACCGAGTCAAAGCGCTGCACATCCACGCGCAGGCCCAGCCGCGGCTGCGCGTTGCTGCTGGCGAACTGGGTGACCAGGGCGTTCTGCAGCTCATCGGCAAGGCTCGCCCCCCACCATTCGGTCTCCAGGATCGCCAGGCCGCTGTTGCCCTGGCGCACCACCACCTGCGGCCGGTCGACCTGGGGCGGTACGCTGACCCGCTCCAGTTGCACATCCACGGTGCTGGGCGGGGCCGGTTGTTGCGGGATCAGGGTGTGGTAATGGATCGGATCGCTGCGACAGGCAGCCAGCAGCAGAGCCAGGCCCAGCAGTGCGAATTTGGAGGCGTGCGCCATGGTCGGTGCTCCTGCGGTCAATTGCGCGACGAAGGTTTCAGGTTCTCGGCCGGGGCGTCCTTGGGTCGGCCGCGTACCAGGGATTCGGGGTTGCGCCCCAGGTAGTCGGCCAGCTCACGCAGCGACCGCGACATGCGCCCCAGCTCGTCCAGGGTCTGGGTCAGTTGCTCACGTTGGGGCGAGTCGTCGGCCAGGGTCGAGTTGGCCGACTGCAAGGTCTTGCTGACTTCCTGCAGGGTGCCCTGCACACCAGGCAGGGTGCGGCTGTTGAACTGTGCCAGGCCCTTGCGCAGCTCCACCAGGTTGGCGTCCAGGTTGTTGGCGATGCGCTCGATCGGCAAGCGGTTGATCCGTTCGAGCATGGCCTGGAGTTTTTCCTGCAACTGCTCCAGGCTGCCCGGCACCGTGGGGATGGTGATGGGTCGTGCCTTGGGGTCGAAGACCACTTTCGGCGCCTTGGGGTCGAACTCCAGGGCAATGTACAGCTGGCCGGTGATCAGGTTGCCGCTGCGGGCCTGGGCACGCAGGCCGTTGTCGATGAAGGTGCCGAGGATCAGCGCGGCATTCTGTTCGTCGTCGGGGTCGTGGCTCAAGGCCTTGAGCAGCTTGGTGTGGGCCTTGCCCAGGCGCTGCGGATAAATGACGATGCCGACATTGACCGGGAAGGAACGCTTCTCGGCATCGAAGTCGAGGTTGACCGAGACGACCCGGCCGATTTCCACCCCGAGGAATTCCACCGGGGCACCGACTTTCAGGCCGCGCAGCGACTCTTCGAAGCGCAGGGCCAGGTACTGGGCCCGGCCGCTGGGCGGGGCGAGGGCGGTCTGCTCGTTTTCAAACAGCTCGTAGACCTTGTCTTCGGCCGCCACCTGGTCGTCGGGGTTGTATTGCGGGGCGCGGAAGGCGATGCCGCCCACCAGCAGGGATGACAGCGCCTCGGTGCGTACGGCAAAGCCATTGGCCCCGACCTCGACGTCGATGCCGCTGGCATTCCAGAAGCGGGTGTTGTCGGTGATGAAGGCATCGTTGGGGGCGTGCACGAAGATTTCGATGTCCACGCCCTTGCCGTCCTTGGACAGCTCGTAGGACACCACCTGGCCCACCGGGATCTTGCGGTAGTACACCGGCGAGCCGACGCCCAGCGAGCCGAGGTCGTCGGTGTGCAGGGTAAAGCGCTTGCCGGGCTCGCCATAGGTGATCGGTGGCGGTACTTCCAGGCCCTTGAAGTTCTTGGCGCGCTTGTTGGACTGCCCGGAGTCGGCGCCGATGAAGTCGCCGGAGAGCAGGGTATCGATGCCGGAGATACCGCCGGCGCCGATGCGCGGGCGGACCACCCAGAACGACGAATCCTCACGGGTGAAGTTCTCGGCCTGTTTCTCAAGCTTCACGGTGGCCGTGACGCTTTTCTGGTCCGGGCTCAGCTCCACGGTGGTGACCTCGCCGATCACCACGTTGCGGTACTTGACCGAGGTCTTGTGGGCGGTCAGCCCTTCGCCGGTCTTGAAGGTGATATGAATGGTCGGGCCTTCCTGCAACCAACTGTGCACGACCAGGGAGATGCCCACCAGTACCGCGACGATGGGCACGATCCACACCAGCGAGATGCTGAAGCGTCGGGTCCTGACCGTTTGCGGTCCTGGCACTGAGGGCTCTTCAGTGGCTGCTGACTTCATCCGTGCGCTCCTTGGGTTGACGGCTTTCCCAGATCATCCGGGGATCGAAACTCATGGCCGAGAGCATGGTGAAGACCACCACCAGGCCGAAAAACAGGATGCCCGCGCGCGGCTCGATATCGCCCAGGGCCTGGAACTTGACCAGGGCGGCGACCAGCGCCACCACCAGGACGTCGAGCATCGACCAGTAACCGATCAGCTCGACGAAGCGGTAAAGCGTGGATCGCTCCCGTTGCGCCCAGTGGCTGCCCCGCTGCACGGTGATCAGCAACAGGCCGAGGGCTACGAATTTGGTCGCCGGCACGGCGATACTGGCGATGAAAATGATCAGGGCGATGTCCCAGGCGCCATGGGACCAGAACTCGATCACCCCGCTCATGATGGTGCTGTCGTCACCTTTGCCGAGCATCGTGGTGTTCATCACCGGCAGCAGGTTGGCTGGCACATAGAACACCAGTGCAGCGATCAGGTAGGCCCAGGTGCGGGTCAGCGAGTCGGGCTTGCGCGCGTGCACCGGGGCGCCGCAGCGGTCGCAGTGATGCACCGCCACGCTGGCATCGCAGACCTTGCCGCAGGCGTGGCACAGCACCAGGTTCAGCTCCGAGGCCAGCGGCGGCAGGCTCATGGCAGGGTATCCCAGAGTTCGCGCACGTCACGCCCGGCGACGCGGATGATCAACAGGCTCAAGGCGCCCAGGGCCAGCAGGCCGATGCCGGGCAACACATCGAGCATGCCGGCCAGCTTGAACACCGCCACCAGGGCGCCGAGCAGGCAGACTTCGAGCATGCTCCAGGGCCGCAGGGTCTCCAGCCAGCGCATGCAAAAGCGAAAACCCGGGGAGCGCTGGCCGGCGAGGGCGAACAGCAGCACCCAGATCAGGATCAGCAACTGGAACATCGGCGCGATGATGATGGAAATTGCCGCCACCAGGGCAATGAAGGTGATCGGCCCGCTGGCCAGGGCGCGCACCGAATCCCACAGGGTGGCGCTGTTGGAAAATCCCTGCAGGCTGATGCTCATCACCGGGTAGAAGTTGGCCAGGATCCACACCACGCCGGCGGTGATGCTCAGGGCCAGGCGCTGTTGCAGGGTCAGGCCGTTGTAGCGCTGCAGGACGGCGCCGCAGCGCACGCACACGGCCTTCTGGTGTTTGCCGAGGGTGACCTTGTGGTACACGCTGTCGCAGTGTTCGCAAATGATCAGTTGACCGGTATCGAGCATGGTGCGCGCTCAAGCTGCGGGCGGGGACAAGCTCAATATAGACGGCGTGCGCACAAGGCTACGGATTTTTCCTTCAGTCACAGTCCGATACGACGGCCAAGGGGTGGCCGATGAGGTTTGAATGGGCAGGAGTACAAATGTACTCCTTGCTTGTTTTACACACACGGTAACGATTGCCGGGGCAAGCGGGAGGGGGCAGGGCTAAGCTTTTTCTCTGGCCTACGCATTCGTCCGGGAGCCCAGTCATGCCGACACGTCGCGATTTTCTCGCCGCCAGCGCCACCCTTGCCGCCGGCCTTGGCTGCCTGGGCCTCGCCGGCCAGGCCTTGGCCCAGTCCGGCAGCGCCATGCTCACGCGCAAGGTGCCGTCCAGCGGCGAGGCGCTGGCGGTGATTGGCGCGGGCACCTCCGGCAGTTTCGAGGTGGAGCCCGACTCGACGCAGTACCAGCAGCTCCACCAGGTGCTCAAGGTGTTCTTCGCCGGTGGTGGCCAGGTGATCGACACCTCGCCCAACTATGGTGGTGCCGATGCCGTGCTGGGCCAGTTGCTGGAGGAGGGGGGCTGGCGCAGCAAGACCTTCCTGGCCACCAAGATCGCCGCCGACAGCCGCGCCGCCGCCGAGGCGCAATGGGCCGGCACCTTGCGCAGCCTGCGCACCGACAAGGTCGATCTGCTGCAGATCCACAACCTGCGCGACTGGCAGCGCCAGCTGCCTTATGCCCGCGAACTCAAGGCCCGGGGGCTGACCCGTTATGTCGGCATCACCCACTACATCGACAGCGGCCTGGAGGAGATGGAGGCCATCCTGCGCCAGGAGCCGCTGGACTTCATCCAGATTCACTACTCGGTCAATGCCCCGGCAGCGGCGCGTACCGTACTGCCGTTGGCCCAGGACAAGGGCGTGGCGGTGCTGATCAACCGCGCCTTCGATGACGGCCGGCTGTTTGCCAGGGTCCAGGGCCTGGCGTTACCGGGTTGGGCCGCGGAAGCGGGGATCGGCAGCTGGGCGCAGTTGTTTCTAAAGTTCGCCATCAGCCATCCGGCGGTGACCACGGTGATCCCGGCCACCAGCCGACCGGAGCGTCAACTGGACCAGCTCAAGGCCGGGCATGGCGTCTTGTTGACCGAGGGGCAGCGCAAGCAGTTGATCGAACAGTTCGCCTGAGGCGCGGCCCATGACCCCGTTGGCGACGCGCCTGTTCAATGTTCGCGAAGGGGAAATGCCGCTGGTGGTGGCGGGGCTTGCGCTGTTCTTCCTGTTGTTCGCCGGCTATTTCATGCTGCGCCCGGTGCGCGAGACCATGGGTGTGGCGGGCGGCGTGGAAAACCTGCAGTGGCTGTTCACCGGCACCTTCGTGGTCACCCTGATCGCCTTGCCGCTGTTCGGCTGGTTGGCCTCGAAGGTCCGGCGGCGACGCATACTGCCCTGGACCTACGGCTTTCTGGCCAGCAACCTGCTGGTGTTCGCCGGGCTGTTTGCCTGGCAGCCGGACAACCTGTGGAGCGCCCGGGCGTTCTACATCTGGCTGTCGATGTTCAACCTGCTGAGCATCTCCCTGGCCTGGAGCGTGCTCGCCGACCTGCTCTCCAACGAGCAGGCCAAGCGCCTGTTCGGCCTGCTGGCGGGGGGAGCGAGCCTGGGCGGGCTGGTGGGGCCGCTGCTGGGCACTATGCTGGTCGGGGTGATCGGCCATGCCGGGCTGGTATTGCTGGCGACCGCCTGTTTGCTGGGGAGTGTGCTTGCCGCGGGGTACCTGCAAGGCTATCGGGATCGTCACCCCTTGCCGGCAGACATCGAAATGCCCCGGTCACGGCCGCTGGGCGGCAATCCCTTTGCCGGTGCCAGCGAAGTGCTGCGCACCCCGTACCTGCTGGGGATCGCCGTATTCGTGGTGCTGCTGGCCAGTGTCAGCACCTTCCTCTATTTCGAGCAGGCACGCCTGGTGGCTGCGCACTTCACCAGCCGCACCGAGCAGACCCAGGTATTCGGCCTGATCGACAGCCTGGTGCAGTTCCTGTCGATCCTCACCCAGGTGTTCATCACCGGGCACCTGGCGCGCAAGCTGGGGGTCGGGATACTGCTGGTGGCGGTACCGCTGCTGATGGTGGTCGGGTTCCTGCTGTTGGCGGTGGCGCCCGTGTTCGTTCTGTTCGTGCTG
Organism: Pseudomonas sp. BJa5; assembly: GCF_030272875.2. Lineage (NCBI taxonomy): Bacteria > Pseudomonadati > Pseudomonadota > Gammaproteobacteria > Pseudomonadales > Pseudomonadaceae > Pseudomonas > Pseudomonas sp. BJa5. The sequence goes on along the minus strand of NZ_JALRNG020000057.1, from coordinate 20,027 downwards.
GTGATGGTGGTGCGTCGGGTGGGCGAGTACGCCCTGGTGCGGCCGGGGCGCGAGATGCTCTACACCGTGGTGCTGCCGGAGCAGAAGTACAAGGCCAAGAACTTCACCGACACCGTGGTGTATCGCGGCGGCGATGCCCTCAGTGGCTGGGTCAAGCGCGGGCTGGACCTGCTGGGTGACCACCCGGCGCTGGCGATGTTCATCGGTGCCGGCATCGCCCTGGTCTGGGCCCTGACCGGGGCCTGGCTGGGACGCGAGCAACGCAAGCGCGAGTAGCCCGTCGCAGGCTTCGCCAGCTCCACACAAGGGTCCCAGGCATGCCCCGGACTCTGTGGGAGCTGCCGATAGGCTGCGATCGGGCGTGAAGCGGCGGTAAAATCAGCCTCAGTTCATCTGAGCCAATGAGGTGGCCGGATTGCGACTGCTGCGCAGTCGATCGCAGTCGATCGCAGGCTTCGCCTGCTCCCACAAAGACAGTTGCTCCCACAGGTGGCATGGGGGGCTGCCAGGTCACTGTGGGAGCCAGCAACGCCGGCGATGGGGCCCTCAAGGCAATGCATACAGCTTGAACAGTTTCCTGATCGCCTTGGTCGTGCCGCCCAGGTGCGTGGCATAGGCCTGCTCGATTTCCCCCGAGCGGTACATCTGGCTGATCACCGTATCGACCAGCAGGCGAAAATCCTCGTCTTCACGCGGCACCACCATCGACACCGGCGCGTACTCGTAAACCCGTTCGACCAGCATCAACCCGCTGTCACGCCCGGCCAGCAGGTTCTTGAGCAGCATCCGTTCGGAAAAGAATGCATCGGCCTTGCCCTGGGCCACCAGGTCAAGCCCGGCATCATTGCCAGGCACCGTGACCACCGTGGTAATCACCCCAAGGCTGCGCAATTGCTGGCGCACCCACTGCTCGGTCACTCCACCCGCCACCACGGCAAAGGTCTGGTTGGCCAGGCCGCGGTTGAGCGAGGCCCGCCAGGTCGGGCCCTCGTGGGCTTGCTTGCCGTTGAGCACATTGAGCAGGGGCTGCGGCGCATCGCTGCGCAGCACGGCGGTAACACCAGCGGTGTACACCGGCACCGAGAAGCTCACCTGCCGGCGCCGTTCAAGGGTGGCCACGGTCGGCGTGCAGACCATATCGACCTTGCCGCTGCTGACTGCGCTGATCTCTTCCGCCAGTGTCACCGGCAGATAGCGCACCTGCAGGTCGGGCAGGGCCAGCGTCGTGCCAACCTGGCCGGCGATCTTGCGGCACAGGTCGATGGCATAGCCCTTGGCCTGTTCGCCGTCCTGCGCGCTGAACGGGGCGAAGTCCGGCAGGTAGCCGAGGGTCAGGGTGTGGCTTTCGCGCACGCGCTCCAGGGTGGCGGCGTTGGCGAAAAGCGGTAGTAGGGCCAGTACACAGGCCAGCTTAGCCTTCATAGCCAGCCCCCCGCCCAGCGGCTTGCTGAAGAATGAAACGCTTGGCCAGAAAACCATAGAGCAGGTAACCGAAGGCCAACACCAGCGCACCCCCGAGCACCGCTTCCATGCCGCAGGCATACAGGGCATACAGCGAATAACCCACCGCCACCAGCAGCACCAGGGTATTGCGGGTGTACACCGCCGGGCTGACCCGGGCCTTGTACATGATCGCCAGCAGGCCGGTCAGGGCGGTGACGTAGGGGATCAGGTTGGTCACCGCCGCCAGGCTCACCAGCTTGCCGAACTGGGCGCTGGCGTTGGGCGAGATGGTCGACAGGGCCATGAGCGTTTGCAGCACGCCACACACCACCATGCCGAGGATCGGCGCGTTCAGGGCGCTGACCCTGGAGAACAGCCGCGGAAACAAACCCTGGTCGGCTGTCACCTTGGCCGTTTGCGCCAGGGTGAATTGCCAGCCCAGCAACGAGCCGATGCAGGCAATCACCGCCAGGGCCATGATGATGTTGCCGACCAGGGGGGAGAACATCTTTGCGTAGACCAGGGCAAAGGGCGCCGAGGCGTTGGCAAGCTCGGCATTGGGCACGATGCCCTGGATCACTGTGGTCGACAGCACGTACACCACCGCCGCCCCCAGGGTGCCGAACAGGCAGGCCAGGGGCACGTTGCGCTTGGGATTCTCCACCGCGTCGCTGGCCTGGGCGGCGGACTCCATGCCCAGGAACGCCCAGAGGGTCAGGGGGATGGTCTTGCCGATGGCTTCCCACAGGGGCAGCTCATTGGGGTTCCAGGCCTGGATGAAGACATCGCGGCTGAACCAGTACCAGCCGATCACGCTCAGGCCGGCCACCGGGATGATCACCCCCCAGACCGTGATCGCGCCGATCCGGCCGGTGATGTTCGGTCCGCCGAAGTTGGCCAGGATGGTCAGCCAGATCAGCCCGGCCGTGCCGATGAACAGGGCCATGGCGCTGCTGCCCAGCCAGGGTAGGAAGGCGGTCATGTAGCCGACCGCGGAAATCGCCACCGCGACATTGGCAATCGCCAGGGATAAAAAATACAGGTATGAGCAGAGAAAGAACCCCGACTTGGCGTGGGCTTCCTCGGTGTAGGCCGACAAGCCGCCGGGGCGGGTGCAGAACACCCCGCACTGGGTGAAGCTGTAGGCAATCGCCATCGAGCCGATCGCCGTAACCCCCCAGGACAACAGCGACACCGCCCCCAACTGGGCCATGCTGGTGGGCAGCATGATGATCCCGGAGCCCATCATGTTGACGGTCACCAGGGTGGTGAGCCCGACCAGGCTCATTTTCTTCGACTCGGCCATATCCGCCCCTTGTTAAGTGCTTTCCGGCTTATTGGGTATAGGCCATTTACGCCAAGGGGTGACGGATCGGTTGTGCTTTGCCTGTAAGTGGCGCTAACTGGAGTGTGGCTGTTCCACCGAGAAAGTAACCGAGGTGCCTATGTCTGACAAAACAAGGGGCCAGCACCAGGCCTCGACCCCACCCCAGCCACAACCCGGATCGGGCAAGCCTGCTTCTGATCAGCAGACACCCGACAAAGGTGACTATCCGGAGCAGTACCCCGACGACAAGGACATGCCGCTGCCCAACGACTAGTCGACGCTCCGGCAGTGGCGGGGAACTCCTGTGCGGCGCCAGGCATCCTAACTGGTGTAGGAACCTTATTTCCGGAGGCACCACCATGCGCCGCATTCTGATCGCTACTTCGCTTGTTCTGTGCTTGCCGTTCGGCTCGGTCCTGGCCGATGTCGATGCCGGTGATGTGGCCACCTCGGCGGGCGTTTCGGCTTCGCTGTATTCCACCTTCAAGGATGACAAGCGCATCATCCCGGCCCATGACGATGCGTCGTCGTTCATTGCCACAGGTGGCGCCATTCGCGGTGTCTACCTGGAGTCGCTGATGCAGCGCATCCGCCAGGAAAACCCCGGCCTGCAGGCCAGCGATGAAGAACTGGCGAGCGCGATCCTGACCGGTTCCGAGGCGATTGCCGACCACTGATCCCACCCTGGCTCCGCGCCCGGGGCTACACTGAATGAACCGTTCCGGGCGAGGAGTCCGTTATCATGTTCAGGTTCTCGCTAACCGCTGTGTGCATGGCGTTGTCGTTGGGCGCAGGCTTTGCAAGCGCCCAAACCGTCACGCCGCTCAAGGGCCAGAGTTCACAACAGGTCCAGGCCGATATGAACGAGTGTCACAACATTGCCAACAGTACCGCCAGCACCTCGACGCCGTCCGGTGGCCGGATCAAGGGCGCGGCCGTGGGGGCGGCGGCCGGTGCGGTGGGCGCCCAGGTACGGGGCAATCAACACGATGAGCTGTACGACCGCGTGGATGACGATGTAAAGCAGGATTACCGGCAGAACCGCGCCAAGGAAACCGCAGCCGCCGGCGCTGTGGTCGGTGGCTCAAGGCAACGCCAGGAGCGCCGTGAGCAGCGCCGTACCAACGAGTCGAACACCGCCACCGCTTATACCAGCTGCATGCAGGGCAAGGGGTATCAGGTAACGCCTTGACCAGCGAACCCGCTCATCGACCAAGGCAAACAACGGTTTGTAGGAGCGGGCTTGCCCCGCGATGCGATGTGGCTGACTGCACGCCATCGCGGGGCAAGCCCGCTCCTACCGTCACCAGCCCTTGACGCCGTGCATGTCCGGCAACTTGTGGGCGATCCCCTTGTGGCAATCGATGCAGGTCGCCTCGCCCTTGGCCAGCGAGGTGGAGTGCATTGCCGCGGCCCGTTTGCTCTGGCGGGTGAAGTCCATGAACTCGAAGTTGTGACAGTTGCGGCACTCGCGCGAGTCGTTGGCCTTGAGCCTGGCCCATTCATGCTCGGCCAGCTCGCGACGCAGGGTGAGGAACTTGTCGCGGGTGTCGATGGTGCCGAAGATCTTGCCCCACACCTCCTTGGACGCCTGCATCTTGCGCGCGATCTTGTGGGTCCACTCATGGGGCACGTGACAGTCCGGGCAACTGGCGCGCACGCCGGAGCGGTTGGTGTAGTGGATGGTCTCCTTGAGCTCGACGAAGACGTTGTCACGCATCTCATGGCACGACACGCAGAACTTCTCGGTGTTGGTCATCTCCAGGGCGGTGTTGAAGCCGCCCCAGAAGATGATCCCGGCGATGAACCCGCCCAGGGTCAGGAACCCCAGGCTGAAGTAGACGCTGGGCCGACAGAGGATGCCCCAGTACTCCTTAAGCAGGGCGAACAGTGCTTTCATGGCGCCTCCTCAAGGTTGCTTGCCTGCGGCTTCGGCGTCGTCCTGCAGGATCTTGTCGATGGTTTCGAAGCTGTTGCCCACCAGCGGCTGCACTTCTTTTTGCGGCACATGGCACTGCGTACAGAAATAGCGACGCGGTGACACCGCCGCCAGGGCCTGGCCGTCGCGGTCCATGTAGTGGGTGATGCTGATCATGGTCGCCTGGCTGCGCGCACTGTTGGCGCGGCTATGGCAGGACAGGCACTTGTTGCTGTTGGTATCGATCTGGTAGCCGCGGATCGCGTGGGGAATGGTCGGCGGCTGGTCGGGGTAGTTGCGCTCGCGCTTGAGGTCCTTGTTTTCGTCGTTGGCAAGCGGTGGCGCCGGCATGCTCTGGGTCAGTGTGCCGCCGGGGCGACGTCCGTCGGGCCCCGGGGCATCGAGCGGATAGTCGACATCGGCGGCGATCACCGCACCAATGACGGCGAACAGGAGCAACGGCAGGATTCGAATAGTCATGACGGCGCTCCTCAGGCCACGCTGATCAGCTCGATACGGATGGCGCATTTCTTGTAGTCGGTCTGCTTGGAGATCGGGTCGGTGGCGTCGAGGGTGACCTTGTTGATCAGCTTGTTGGCGTCGAAAAACGGCACGAACACCAGGCCGCGGGGCGGCTTGTTGCGCCCACGGGTTTCGATGCGCGCGCGCATCTCGCCACGGCGGCTGACCAGTTTCACCTCGCTGCCACGCCGGGCATTCATGGCCTTGGCATCCTCCGGGTGCATGTACACCAGGGCATCCGGCACGGCGCGATAGAGCTCCTCGACCCGCTGGGTCATGCTGCCGGTGTGCCAGTGTTCCAGCACCCGGCCGGTGCTGAGCCAGAACGGGTACTCGGCATCCGGCGCTTCGGCCGGCGGCTCGTAGGGCAGGGCGAAGATGATCGCCTTCTTGTCCGGGTAACCATAGAACTGCACGCCACTGCCGGCTTCGACATAGGGGTCCAGGCCCTCGCGGTAGCGCCAGCGTGTCTCCTTGCCGTCGACCACCGGCCAGCGCAGCCCGCGTTCGCGGTGATACAGGTCGAAGGTCGCCAGGTCATGGCCGTGGCCGCGACCGAACTGGGCGTACTCCTCGAACAGGCCTTTTTGCAGGTAGAAGCCAAAGGCCTTGGCTTCATCGTTCTTGAAGCCCGCTTCCAGCTGCTCGACCGGGAACTGGTCGACCTGACCGTTCTTGAACAGCACCTCGAAGAGGGTCTTGCCCTTGTACTCGGGGGCCTTGGCCAGCAGCTCGGCGGGCCAGACTTCATCGGTGGTGAAGCGCTTGGAGAATTCCACCAGTTGCCACAGGTCCGAGCGGGCCTCGCCCGGCGCACTGACCAGTTGGTGCCAGAACTGGGTCCGGCGCTCGGCGTTGCCGAAGGCGCCTTCCTTTTCCACCCACATGGCGCTGGGCAGGATCAGGTCGGCGGCCTGGGCCGATACCGTGGGGTACACATCGGAAACGATCACGAAGTTCTCCGGCTTGCGCCAGCCCGGCAGCACTTCTTGCATGATGTTCGGACCTGCCTGCATGTTGTTGCTGGCCTGGGTCCAGTACACGTTGAGTACGCCGTCCTTGAGCATGCGGCTCTGTTGCACGGCATGGAAACCGACTTTTTCCTGGATGGTCCCGGCGGGCAGTTTCCAGATCTTCTCGGCCGTGGCGCGGTGCTTGGGATTGGTCACCACCAGGTCGGCCGGCAAGCGGTGCGAGAAGGTGCCGACTTCGCGGGCGGTGCCGCAGGCCGATGGCTGGCCGGTAAGCGAGAAGGGGCTGTTGCCCGGTTCGCTGATCTTGCCGGTGAGCAGGTGGATGTTGTAGATCAGGTTGTTGGCCCAGACCCCGCGGGTGTGCTGGTTGAAGCCCATGGTCCAGAACGACACGACCTTGCGCTTGGGGTCGGCATACAGCTCGGCCAGGGCCTTGAGGCGCTCGGCGGGTACGCCGGTCTCCTTGGCCGCACGCTCCAGGGTGTAGGGCCGGACGAAGGCGGCGAACTGGTCGAAATCGATATCGCTCCAGGTGTTGGCCTTGTCGGCGTTCTTGGCCGCGGTCTCCAGCGGGTTGCCCGGGCGCAGGCCGTAGCCGATGTCGTCGGCGCCCTTGGCGAAGCGGGTGTGCTTGCTGATGAAGTCCTTGTTCACCGCGCCGCTCTGGATGATGTGGTTGGCGATGTAGTTGAGGATCAGCAGGTCGGTCTGCGGCTTGAACACCATGGGGATGTCGGCCAGCTCGAAGCTGCGGTGCTCGAAGGTCGACAGCACCGCGACCTTGACCTGCGGCTGGCTCAGGCGCCGGTCGGTGACCCGGCTCCAGAGGATCGGGTGCATCTCGGCCATGTTCGAGCCCCAGAGCACGAAGGCGTCGGTGGCTTCGATATCGTCGTAGCAGCCCATGGGTTCGTCCATGCCGAAGGTGCGCATGAAGCCCATCACCGCCGAGGCCATGCAGTGGCGGGCGTTGGGGTCGATGTTGTTGCTGCGAAAACCGGCCTTCATCAGCTTGTTGGCGGCGTAGCCTTCCCACACCGTCCATTGCCCGGAGCCGAACATGCCGATCGACCCGGGGCCTTTGTTCTTCAGGGCCTCCTTGTACTTGGCGGCCATGATGTCGAAGGCCTTGTCCCAGCTGATCGGCTGGAACTCGCCCTGTTTGTCGTACTCACCGTTCTTCATGCGCAGCAGCGGTTGGGTCAGGCGGTCGACGCCATACATGATCTTCGACAGGAAGTAGCCCTTGACGCAGTTCAACCCGCGATTGACCTCGGCCTTGACGTCGCCGTGGGTGGCGACCACGCGGTTGTCGCGGGTGGCCACCATCACGCTGCAACCGGTGCCGCAGAAGCGGCAGGGCGCCTTGTTCCAGTCCAGGCTGACCATGTCCGCTTCGGTGATCAGGTTGCTGGCGGTGGTGTAGATCGGCAGCCCGGCGGCAGCTGCGGCAATGGCCGCGGCCTGGGCCTTGGCGAATTCACGGCGGGTCATGCTCATTGTTGCTCTCCTGCGGAGTCGAGGAGTTCGTGGTAGATCAACGCGGCATTGAGTACGCCTGGCAGGTTGTTGATCTGTTCGATGCGTTGCAGGATCTGTTGCTCGTGCCGGGCTTCAAGTACCACCACCAACTTTCCGGCTGCACTTTCCTGATGCAGTTCGACATCGTCGAGCAGGCGCAAGTTGGCCTTGACTGCGTTTAACAGTTCCGGACGGGCAAGTACGACAAGACTGGCAATATGCAGAGCGTCATCCATGGGCGGGCTCCGATAAACAAAGTCAGTTGGGTGGCCCGGGCGGACCGTAGATCATCTGCAGGAACCAGACAATGAAGCCGTAGCCGCCGACAATGGCGACCGAGAGCAGGGGAAAGAGGCAGGCGACAAGAAAGATGAACAGCCGGCCTTCCTTGCGGCGCACGGTTTTTTGTTCTTCAGCCAATGACATTGAACTATCTCCAGCCGAGCCTTGGTTCAGCGTAGATCACGCATTTGGAGTGGCTTGAAGAGAGTGGCGTATTACGACCGGCGGCAACTTGCGCCAGATCAAGGTTGAGGTGGGACTTAGCGCGTATTCAAATGTAGGAGCGGGCTTGCCCCGCGATCGCGTTGTGCCTGAACACACGCAATCGCGGGGCAAGTCGAGGCGTCGAACCGCCGCTCCCACCGGGGACCGTCAGTCAATCAGTTCCAGGGACGATCGCCGTTCTCGTCCTTGACGCGGGTCGGCAGGCCCATCACGTCCAGCGCCTTGAGGAACGGCTCGGCTGGCAGCTCCTCGACGTTGACCATGCGCTGCACATCCCACTCGCCACGGGCGACCAGCAGGGCGGCGGCTACCGGCGGCACGCCAGCGGTATAGGAAATACCCTGGCTGTCGGTCTCGGCGTAGGCTTCCTCGTGGTCGGCGACGTTGTAGATGAACACCTCACGCGGCTGGCCGTCCTTGGTGCCCTTGACCAGGTCGCCGATGCAGGTCTTGCCGGTGTAGCCAGGAGCCAGCGAGGCCGGATCCGGCAGCACGGCCTTGACCACCTTGAGCGGTACCACTTCCAGGCCTTCGGCGGTCTTGACCGGTTGCTCGGAGAGCAGGCCAAGGTTCTTCAGCACGGTGAACACGTTGATGTAGTGCTCGCCGAAGCTCATCCAGAAGCGCACGTTGGGCACGTCCAGGTTCTTGGACAGCGAGTGCACTTCGTCGTGGCCGGTCAGGTACAGGTTCTGCGAGCCTACCACCGGCAGGTCATCGGTACGCTTGACTTCGAACATGGTGTTGCTGGTCCACTGGCTGTTCTGCCAGCTCCACACCTGCCCGGTAAATTCGCGGAAGTTGATTTCCGGGTCGAAGTTGGTGGCGAAGTACTTGCCATGGGATCCGGCATTGACGTCGAGAATGTCGATCGAATCAATGCGGTCGAAATACTGTTGTTTTGCCAGGGCTGCATAGGCGTTTACAACGCCCGGGTCGAAGCCCACGCCAAGAATGGCGGTGATGTTCTTCTGCTGGCATTCCTCGAGGTGTTTCCACTCGTAGTTGCCGTACCACGGCGGCGTCTCGCAGATCTTGCCCGGCTCTTCGTGGATGGCGGTGTCCAGGTAGGCCACGCCGGTATCGATGCAGGCACGCAGCACCGACATGTTGAGGAAGGCGGAGCCGACGTTGATGACGATCTGCGATTCGGTCTCGCGGATCAGCGCCTTGGTCGCTTCGACATCCAGCGCATTGAGCGCGTAAGCGGCGATTTCAGCGGGCTGTTTGAGGCTGCCCTTGGCCTTGACGCTGTCGATGATGGCCTGGCATTTGGAGATGTTGCGCGACGCGATGGCAATACGACCGAGTTCGTCGTTGTGCTGCGCGCACTTGTGGGCCACCACCTTGGCGACACCTCCTGCACCAATGATAAGAACGTTCTTCTTCAATTTCTCTTTCTCTCCTTTACTGCCAGCTCAAGACAGGCTGGACAAGTAGTCTTCGAAACCAAACTCGCGAACCACTTCAACGCTACCGTCGAGTTGTTTCACTACGATGGACGGCATTTTCAGGCCGTTGAACCAGTTTTTCTTGACCATGGTGTAACCCGCTGCGTCAACGAACGACAGCCGATCGCCGATGGCCAGCGGACGATCGAATTGATACTCGCCGAAGATGTCGCCGGCCAGGCACGACTTGCCGCACACCATGTAGGTGTGTTCGCCGTCGTTGGGGGCCATCTTGGCGTTGAGGCGGTAGATCAGCAGGTCCAGCATGTGCGCTTCGATGGAGCTGTCGACCACGGCCAGGTGCTTGCCGTTGTACAGGGTGTCGAGCACGGTGACTTCCAGCGAGGCGCTCTGGGTGATGGCCGCTTCGCCCGGCTCCAGGTAGACCTGTACGCCGTATTTCTCGGAGAAACCCTTCAGGCGCGCGCAGAAGGCGTCCAGGGCATAGTCGTCGCCGGTGAAGTGGATGCCGCCACCCAGGCTGACCCATTCGACCTTGTGCAGCAGGTGGCCGAAGCGCTCCTCGATGTGTCCGAGCATCTTGTCGAACAGGTCGAAGTCAGCGTTTTCGCAGTTGTTGTGGAACATGAAGCCGGAGATCTGCTCGATCACGCCTTCGACTTTCACCGGATCCCATTCGCCCAGGCGGCTGAACGGACGCGCCGGGTCGGCCAGCAGGTAGTCCGAGCTGCTCACTTGCGGGTTGACCCGCAGGCCGCGCACGGTGCCTTCGGTCTGCTCGGCAAAGCGCTGCAGCTGGCCGATGGAGTTGAAGATGATCTTGTCGCAGTTCTCGATCATCTCGCCGATTTCGTCATCGGCCCAGGCCACGCTGTAGGCGTGGGTTTCGCCGGCGAACTTCTGGCGGCCGAGCTTGAGCTCGTAGAGCGACGACGACGTGGTGCCGTCCATGTACTGTTGCATCAGGTCGAACACCGACCAGGTGGCGAAGCACTTGAGTGCCAGCAGGGCCTTGGCCCCGGACTTCTCGCGCACATAGGCGATCTTCTGCATGTTCTGCAGCAGCTTTTGTTTATCGATGAGGTAGTACGGCGTATTGATCATTTCCAGGCCCCGGGCTTGGCCAGCCAAAAAAAGGACACGCATTGTGCCTTCACTGACCGCATATCGAAAGGGTATTAACGTATTTCGACGGGTGGAATGTTGGGAAACCCCGTTAGATGGCTGTCCAGAGTGCTTCTATACTGCTATTACCGTACTGGCACGCCTGGCATGAACGCGTGGCTCCAGCCTATTTCTCTCAATCAGGGCATGGCCGATGCCCCGGGTGTTGGAGCATGAACGACGTACCCTGGGGCTACGTGATGCTGGCGGCGATGCTGATCGCTTCTGCCGCCATCCTGGCCTGGGGCGCGGCCCTGGCACGCCGGCGCGATCGTGAAAACCCGCGCAAGCGCAAGGATTGAGCCAATACCTGTAGGAGCGGGCTTGCCCCGCGATTGCGGTGTGACTGCCAGGCCGCAATCGCGGGGCAAGTCGAGGCGTCGAACCGCCGCTCCTACTACCGCTAGTAACCCGAGCCCCCCATGCCGCCCATACTGGAAGGCGCTTCCCTGGATTTCTGCTGGGCGTTGCTCCACTGCGCACAGGTCATGAAACCTGTGCGGTCGACTGTTTCGGCCATGTCGAAGCTGACGTAGTAAGGCTGCTGCATGCCCGCCTGCACGAGCATGTAGTCAAAGCAGCTGCCAGGCTCCACCGTGCGGTCGGACTCCAGCAGGGGCTGGCCGCCAATTTGCCGGACCTGTTCCTTGGTCATGCCCGTCTCGACCCGGGCTACCAGTGGCTGGTTGCGATAGGCATCCTTGTCGGACGAACAACCGGCTACCACCGAGAGTACCGCGACCAGCGCAAAAACAGACCTGTTCATGGCAGGGCTCCCGCAAGTGAATGTCGCGAAGAGACTTCTGGGTACATCTATTGAAGTAAAGCCCAGTACCGCCGGGCGTGCCAAGCGGCAAGGGGCCTGCAAGGCTCAGAGCACCTGCCGGTAGATCGAGCGGATGTCTTCAAGGCTCAGTTCGCACGGGTTGTTGCCGAGCAGGCGGGTCTGCAGGGTCGCGTCATGGGCCAGTGCGTCGAGGTCGGAGCGGGCAATCCCCACTTCCTGCAGGCGGGTGGGCAGCCCGAGCCGGGCCGGCAACGCCTGCAGGTGGTCGATCAGCGCCGATGCCCGCTGTACGTCCGAGCCCTCGACCTGCGGCAGCACAATAGCGGCCAGTTCGGCATAGAGCGGCGCCGCCGCGTCCAGGTTGAAGCGCATCACCGGCGCCAGTACCAGGGCATTGGACAGCCCGTGCGGCACATGAAAGCGCGCCCCCAGCGGATAGGCGAGGGCATGCACCGCACCGACCGGCGCATTGGCAAAGGCCATGCCGGCCAGGCACGCGCCGAGCAGCATTTGTTCACGGGCCTGGGCGTCGCTGCCGTCGTCGCAGACCGCCACCAGGTTGTCGCCCAGCAGGCGCAGGGCTTCACGGGCCAGGCAATCGGAAATCGGGTTCTTCAAGTGCCGGGTGGTATAGGCCTCGATGGCATGGACCATGGCGTCGATACCGGTGGCCGCGGTGACGGCCCTGGGCAGTCCCAGGGTGAGATCGGCGTCCAGCACGGCGACATCAGGCAACAACGCCGGCGAAATCACGACATTCTTCTGGCCTTCGCCGGTGGTCACCACCGACACGGCGGTAACTTCCGAGCCGGTACCGGCCGTGGTCGGCACCAGGATCAGCGGCAGGCGCCGGCCATTGCTGCGGTCGATGCCGTAGATATCGGCCAGCGATTCCTCGCTGCGGGCCAGCAGGGCGGTGAGCTTGGCGGCGTCCAGCGAACTGCCGCCTCCGAAACCGATGACACACTCGGCGCCGCAGCCGCGTGCCGCCTGCACGGCGGCCAGGATCACCGACTCCGGCGGATCGGCCTGCACCTCGGCGAACACCCGCAGGGCGATACCTGCGCGGGCAAAGCCCGGTTCCACCTGTGCCAGCAAGCCGGCGGCGAGCACCCCGGCATCGGTGACCAGCAGCACGGAACGATGCCCCATGGATTGCACCTGTTCGGCCAGGCGGGCGGCGGCGCCGCGTTCAATGATGATCGAGCGGGTGGTGTTGAACAGCAGGCGGCGTGTCATGTGGTGTTTCCCGTGAATGGCCGTGGGTGGACGATGCCCACAGACGTTAGGCGCTAGCCGCCGGTGGCATACCCCTCCCATCGAGGGGGGGCGGTTGCCCGCACAGGGGCTTACTCTGCTGCTGTTATCCATGCCTTGGGCCGATTAAAAGGATTCGTATGCGCTATCGCCTGTGTGCTCTGTTCACTGCCATTGCCTTGTCCAGCGCCCCGTGCTGGGCCGCAGACACCCCGTCAGGCGACCTGGCCAAGGCCGCCAGCCCGACCACCGCCGCCAGCAACCAGGACGTGCTCAAGCAGCTGCCGTTCCAGGACCGCGCCGACTACGACGCCGCCCGCCGCGGGTTGGTGGCGGCCTTCGAGGGTGAGGTGAAGAATGCCGAGGGCAAGCCGGTGTGGTCGTCGCAGCGGTATGACTTCCTCAAGCAGGCCCAGGCCCCCGACACGGTCAACCCCAGCCTGTGGCGCCAGGCGCAGCTCAATGCCAACGCCGGGCTGTTCGAGGTCACCGACAAGGTCTACCAGATTCGCGGCATCGATCTTGCGAACATGACCCTCATCGAAGGCGACGACGGGCTGATCGTCATCGACCCGCTCTATGTCACCGAGACCGCCAGGGCGGGGCTTGAGCTGTACTACCAGCACCGCCCGCGCAAGCCGGTGGTGGCGGTCATCTATTCCCATAGCCATGCCGATCATTTTGGCGGCGTGCGCGGGGTGGTCGACGAGGCGGACGTCAAGGCCGGCAAGGTGAGGATCTATGCTCCGCACGGCTTCATGGAACATGCCATCCAGGAAAACGTGCTGGCCGGCACCGCGATGTTCCGCCGCGGCATGTACCAGAGCGGCAGCACGGTGGCCAAAGGCGAACGCGGGCAAGTGGACACCGGCATCGGCAAGGGCGTGCCGGTGGGCGGCAGCATCAGCCTGATCGCGCCCACCGACCTGATCGTCCAGCCCCTGGAAAGCCACGACATCGCCGGCGTCCAGGTGGAATTCCAGCTCACACCCGGCACCGAGGCACCGGCGGAGATGAACCTGTACCTGCCGCAGCTGCAGGCGCTGTGCATGGCCGAGAACGCGGTGATGTCGATGCACAACGTGCTCACGCCGCGGGGCGCGGAGGTGCGGGACGCCAAAGCCTGGTCACAGTTTATCGACGACAGCCTGGTGCGTTACGGCGACAAGGCCAAGGTCATGTTCGCCCAGCACAACTGGCCGACCTGGGGCGCCGACGGCATCCGCACCCTGCTGGCCGACCAGCGTGACATGTACGCCTTCCTCAATAACCGCACCTTGCACCTGCTCAACCAGGGCCTGACGCCACTGGAAATCGCCGATGCGATCAAGACCCTGCCCGGCGAGCTCGCGCATAAATGGTACGCCCGGGGCTATTACGGCACCCTGAGCTTCAACAGCCGCGCCGTGTACCAGCGTTACCTGGGTTTTTACGACGGCAACCCGGCCAACCTCGACCCGCTGCCGCCGCAGCAGGCGGGCAAGCGCTATGTCCAGGCGCTGGGCGGCGCGGACAAGGTATTGACGCTGATGCGCACGGCGATGGAGCAGGGCGATTATCGCTGGGCGACGCAACTGGGCAATCATCTGGTGTTCGCCGAGCCCGACAACCAGGCCGCCCGCGAGGCCCAGGCCGATGCCCTGGAGCAACTGGGCTACCGCAGCGAATCGGCGATCTGGCGCAACATCTACCTGACCGGCGCGCATGAGTTGCGCAAGGTCGGGATCCCCCAGGGTGGCCGCGCCATTGCCGACCTGGTGCGTGCGGCGACGCCGGCGATGTTCATGGATGTGCTGGCCGTGCGCATGGATTCGGACAAGGCCCAGGGCCACGACATGACCCTGAACTGGAACTTCGACGACCTCGACCAGCACTTTGCCCTGACCTTGCGCAATGGCGTACTGACCTGGCGCGAACACGCCAGTCATCCGCAAGCCGACGCCACGGTGACGATGAGCAAGGCGGCGCTGGACCTCATCAGCCTGCGCCAACTGGATTTCCCGACGGCGATCAAGCAGGGCGATATCAGGATCGAGGGCGACGCCCAGCGCTTCAAGTCGATGCTCGGCATGCTGGCGAGTTTCCAGCCCACCTTCAACATCGTTACCCCCTGAGCGCCATGGGGGCATCATCGGGCGGGCGCGGCAGCCACGACAGCGTCGTGGTGAGCTTGCCGGCCCGCCCGCGCAAGCAGCCGAAGCAAGCGCGCTCGGTGGCGCTGGTCGAGGCGCTGAAAACAGCCGGGCGCGAAGTGCTCGAACGGGAAGGGCGCGAGGCCCTGAGCATCTACCGCCTCAGCGACTATTCCGGGGTGGCGATCAGCTCGATCTATGAGTATTTCCCCACCATCGAATCGCTGATCGGCGCAATCTTCGAGGACTACCGCGCCGACGTGCGCCTGCAAACAATCGCCAACATCCACGCGCTGCCGGCTTCGGCGACGCTCTATGACGGCATCGAGATGGTCCTGCGCACGGGCCTCGGTGCCTTGCATCGCTGGTTGCAGATCGACTCGCAACTGAGCATCAAGTCCGCCTACCACGGCGAGCTGGTGCGCCTGGAGATCGTCAAGCCGGAGCGCTTCTGGATTTCCAGGGTGATCCCGGCGCTGGTGGAGCGCTTCAGCGACCAGGTCGTGGTGCGTGACCGGGAAAAGGCCGGTTTTCTCGCCTACCAGGCGGTCACCGCCTTGCCCCGGGCGCTGTTGATCGAAAAACCGCACTACCTGCTCGAAGACGACACCGTGCGCCTGCTGGCGCGCATGCTCCATGCGCTGCTGACCACGGCAGACCCGGAACAGCCCTCTCGATAACTCGACCTTCTCAAATAAAAATAAATAAAAACAGTTAGTTATATGCTCTTCCAGGGTTGCGGAATGCGGAAATGATATTGCCCCGCGCGGCCCTACACTGGCTCAGCCATCAAGGCCGTTGAAGCCCAGGAGACTGTCCCGTGACAAAAACAATAGAAGAACAGGTCGAGCTGCTGTTGAGTGACCCGGTGGCGCTGGTGGAGCATGACCTGCACACCTGGCAGCAGATGCCCGCCTCGCGAATCGACACCCTGCAACTGGCCGGCCTCAAGCGTCGGTTTGCACAGCTGCGCGAGCGCATCGCGGTGCTGAAGAAACTGGCGGACGCCGAAGGTATCGAGCGCATCGAGCAACTGGATGACGTGGTGCCGCTGCTGTTCGAGCACACGCTGTTCAAGTCCTATCCGCCGTCGCTGCTGGAAAAGAACAACTTCGCCGCCATCAACCGCTGGCTCGGCAAACTGGTGGTGCCCGAGCTTGCCGAGCAGATCGCTGCCGTCGATGTCAGCGCCTGCGCAGGCCTGGACGACTGGTTCGAGACCATGGACCGCGAAGTCCCGGCGCTGTGCCTGAGCCATACCTCGGGCACCTCCGGCACGCTGTCGTTCCTGCCCTGCAGCACCCGTGAGTTCGAAAAGGCCGCGCAGGTGCGCAAGCTCTACGCCTGGCACATGGCAGGCATAGATACCCCCGACCCCGAGCTGCACACTGCGTATCCCTACTACCGTAAAGGCTACCTGAGCCACCTGCGCGGCGTAGGTGCGCTGAACAAGGTGCTGCTGCCGAACCTTGCGCACTTTCACCCGGCCTATCCCTCGACCCTGTCCAGCGACGTGCTGCACCTGGGCGCCAGGCTGCGCGCGGCCCATGCCAAGGGCACCCTGGACCGGCTGGTGGTGGCCCCGGAACTGCTGGCCAAGAAGAAAGCCTTCGACCAGCAGCAGGCCGAGATGCCCCAACACCTGGCGGCCTTTTTCGATGACATCGCCACGCGCCTGAAGGGCAAGCGGGTGTACATCGGCGGCACCTGGAACCTGTTGCACAACATGGCCACCGCCGGCCTTGAGCGTGGCCTGGAAGGGGTCTTCCATGCCGACTCCTATATCGCCACCACGGGCGGCGCCAAAGGCGTGGTGCCACCGCAGAACTGGCGAGAGGAGGTGATGCGCTTCACCGGCGCCAGGGTGATCCACGAGTCCTACGCCATGTCGGAGGTGGTCAGCGGTTCGCACATCAAGTGCGAGGCGGGCAACTACCACTTCGCGCACACCGCCATTCCCTTCCTGCTCGATCCGCAGACCAGCAAGCCGCTGCCGCGCCAGGGCCGGCAGACCGGGCGGGCGGCGTTCTTCGACCTGGGGGCGGACATCCACTGGGGCGGTTTCATCACCGGCGACGAGGTCACCATCGACTGGGACCAGCCCTGCACCTGCGGGCGCCATAGCCGTTACGTGGTCGGCGCCATCCAGCGCTACAGCGAGAAGAACGGTGGCGACGACAAGATCACCTGCGCCGCGTCGGAACAATCCCATCGCGAGGCGATGGATTTCCTCAACACTCTGGAGGGCTGAAGCATGACTCATCCGATCGCACCGATGGTCATCCGTGGCCAGGTGATTACCGACAACCTGATTGAAGCGGGCGGACGCGGTGGCGACCTGCGGTTCCTCACTCCAGACGCCAACCAGTACATCGACCGGCTGCCGCTGGGCAACCCGGCCAGGCTTGCCGACCTGTACAGCCTGAGTTTCGAGGACATCCTCGACTATGCGGTGGAACTCGGCCAGCGCCTGGCCCTGGACAAGAACCCCTACCTGCAGGAAGCCTGCGAGCTGTCATACCTGACTGCGCCGACTACCCCGAGCATCGTCAAAGGCTCCTACATGGGCCTGCAGCACCTGCTCTCGCGGGAATTCATCCGCGAAATGGTGGAAACCACAGTAGGCGTCAAGTACCTGGAAGGCTGGGTGCCGCAGACCCTGCTCGATGGCACCGAGCTTGAAGTGCGTTGCTTCGGCGCGCGTACGCTGCACATCGTCGCCGGCAATGCGGTGTCGCTGTCGCTGTGGACCATCATCCGCAACATGGTGCTGCGCAGCGACGCGATCATCAAGGCGCCGTCCAACGACCCGTTCACCGCGCTGGCCATCGCCCGCACCATGGTCGACATGGCCCCGGACCATCCGCTGACCCGGCACCTGAGCGTCGCCTACTGGAAGGGCGGCGATCAAGCATTGGAGCAGCGCCTGTACCAGCCGCAGAACCTGGAGAAGATCGTCGCCTGGGGCGGCTTTGCCTCGATCAAGCACGTCACCCGCTATATCCAGCCGGGCCTGGAACTGATCTCCCTGGACCCCAAGCGCAGCGCCAGCATTATCGGCAAAGCCGCCTTCGCCAGCGAGGCGAGCATGCGCGACGCCGCCGTGCGCCTGGCCGCCGATATCGGTGCGATCAACCAGAAGGGCTGCGTGTGCGCGCGGGTGGTCTATGTGCAGAGCGGCACCGACGAGCAGGGCCTGGCGCGCCTCAACACCTTCGGCCACTACGTGCATGAAGCCATGCTTGGCCTGCCCAATACCCTCAGTACCCGGCCCAAGCAGTACGACCAGCACCTCAAGGCCCACGTCGATGCCCTGCGCCTGGATGACGAGTGGTACAGGGTCATCGGTGGCCGCGACGGCGAGGGCGCGATCATCTGCTCGCAGCTGCCGGAGCCGGTGTCCTTTGCCGCCAGCCTGGATGACCGCACCGCCAACCTGGTGCCGGTGGACGAGCTGAGCGAAATGCTCGATGCGGTCGATGCCTACACCCAGACCGTGGGGGTGTATCCGGAAAGCATCAAGGACCAGCTCAAGGATGTGCTGCCGCTGTATGGCGCCCAGCGCATCGTTTCGCTGGGCTATGCCGCGGCGATGAAGTTCGCCGCGCCCCAGGACGCCATCGAGCCGATGCGGCGCATGGGCAAGTGGATCTCCAACCAGATCGCTTCGCCGCAAACCAGTGCCGCGCCCTGGCTGCGCCCCTCTATCTGACCCCCGTACCCCTGACAGTAAAGGAATTCCCATGAGCACCTGCCTCGCCTACGGCGTCCATGAAGCCCACGCGCCCCTTGAGCCCCTGCGCATAGAACGCCGTGCGCTGCGCGACGACGATGTCGCCATTGCGATCGACTACTGTGGCGTCTGCCATTCGGACATGCACTACGTCCACAACGACTGGGGCACCACGCGCTTTCCCTGCGTTCCCGGCCACGAAATCATCGGCAGGGTCACGGCCGTGGGGCCGGCCGTCAGCCGCTACCGGGTCGGTGACCGGGTCGCCGTCGGTTGCCTGGTCGACAGCTGCCAGGGCTGCCCGGCCTGCGAGCAGCACCAGGAACCCCACTGCACCCAGGGCATGACGCCGACCTACAACGGCCTGGACCGCATCAGCGGCGAGGTCACCCTCGGTGGCTATGCCCAGCACATCGTGGTCCGTGAGCCGTTCGTCCTGCGTGTGCCGGCGGCGCTGGATCCGCGCTACACCGGCCCGCTGCTGTGTGCGGGCATTACCGTCTGGACGCCGATGCGCGAGCATGGCGTGAAGGCCGGCACGCGCCTGGCCGTGGTCGGCCTGGGCGGCCTGGGGCATATGGCGGTCAAGCTGGGCGTGGCGCTGGGCGCCCGGGTCACGGTGATCACCACCTCGCCGGGCAAGGCCGAGGATGCCCGCGCCCTGGGCGCGCACCATGTGTTGTTGTCCACTGATCCGCAGGCGATGAAAGACGCGGCCAACAGCTTCGACCTGATGCTCGACACCATCCCGCGCGGCCATAACGTCAACCCCTACCTGATGCTCCTGGGCCGCCAGGGCACGCTGGTGCTGGTGGGCGCACTTGAGCCGCTGGAGCCGATCCACGGCGCCTTGCTGGCGATCAACAACCGCTCCATCGCCGGCTCCTTGATCGGCGGCCTGCAACAGACCCAGGAACTGCTGGATTTCTGTGCCGAGCACCAGGTGCTGCCGGACTGCGAGATGATCGACATACAGGACATCAACCAGGCGTTCGTACGCATGGAGAAGAACGACGTGAAGTACCGCTTCGTGATCGACATGGCCTCCCTCAAGCCCTGAACGGGGGGGGAGGAGCGGGCTTGCCCCGCGATCGCGGTGTGGCAGGGAAGCCACAATCGCGGGACAAGCCCGCTCCTACAAGATGATCGACATCCAGGACATCAACCAGGCGTTCGCACGCATGGAGAAGAACGATGTGAAATACCGCTTCGTGATCGACATGGCCTCCCTCAAGCCCTGAACGGGGGGGGGTAGGAGCGGGCTTGCCCCGCGATCGCGGTGTGGCAGGGAAGCCACAATCGCGGGACAAGCCCGCTCCTACAAGATGAT
>NZ_JALRNG020000056.1:0-29517 GCF_030272875.2 Pseudomonas sp. BJa5 | reverse complement strand
TGCTTGGGGGGGGCACTATGCGATCGCGGGGCAAGCCCGCTCATACAGTAGGAGCGGGCTTGCCCCGCGATCAGATCTCAAGGAAAAGCAAAGGGTTGCAGTTGAAACCCTTGCTCATCCACTTCCAGCGCCCAACCCTGGCGGTCCCAGTCCCCCAGCACGATACGCCGCGCCGGTTGGCCCTCGACCACCAGCTTGTGAATCGCCGGTCGATGGGTATGCCCGTGCACCAGGGTGTGCACGCCATATTCGGCCATGATCCGCGGCACTTCGTCCGGGGTCACGTCGATGATGTCGTTGGCTTTCATCCGCGTCTGCGCCCGGCTTTCGCTGCGCAGCTTGCGCGCCAGCTTCTGCCGCGTGCCCAGCGGAAGATGGCGCAGGATCCACAAGCTCACTGGATTGCGCAGGTAACGACGCATCTTCATGTAGCCGATGTCCAGCGTGCACAGGCTGTCGCCATGCATCAGCAACACCGATTCGCCACCCATGCGCACCACGCTGGGGTCGGCCAGCAGGGTGACGCCGGCCGCCTTGCAGAACGCCTCGCCGATCAGGAAGTCGCGGTTGCCGTGCATCAGGAACACCTGCGTGCCGCTGTCGCTCAAGGCGCGCAGGGCCTGGCAGATGCCGGTCTGGAAGGGCGTCATGGCATCGTCGCCGATCCAGGCTTCGAAGAAGTCGCCGAGGATGTACAGCGCCTGGGCGTGCCGGGCGCGGCCATCGAGCAGATCAAGAAACGCCCGGGTAATGTCCGGGCGTTCTTCTTGCAGGTGCAGATCGGAGATCAGCAGTATCACTCAATGATCTCGGCTTTCTCGATGATCACGTCGTCCTTCGGCACGTCCTGGTGGCCGGCCTTGGAACCGGTGCTGACGCCTTCGATCTTGTCAACCACGTCCTGGCCTTCGATCACTTCACCGAACACCGCGTAGCCCCAGCCCTGGACGTTCTTGCCGCTGTGGTTGAGGAAGTCGTTGTTGCTGGCGTTGATGAAGAACTGGGCGGAAGCCGAATGCGGCTCCATGGTACGGGCCATGGCGATGCTGTACTTGGCGTTCTTCAGGCCGTTGTCGGCTTCGTTCTGGATGCTGGCGCGGGTTTTCTTCTGGCTCATGCCTGGCTCGAAGCCGCCGCCCTGGATCATGAAGCCCTTGATCACACGGTGGAACACGGTGTTGTCGTAGTGACCTTCCTTGACGTACTGAACGAAGTTTTCAACGGTTTTCGGCGCTTTTTCGCCGTCCAGTTGCAGGATGATGTCGCCGTGGTTGGTGCTCAGTTTGACTTTGGACATGCTGGAATTCGCTCTTTCAAGGCATTCGGAATAGGGTCGCGCAGGATCGCGATACAAACCTGACGCACAGTCTACAACCGGGGATACGTGGCTCGCGGCAGTTTTTTTGCTTTGACCAGCGAATATCGCGCCAGTTTGTCGGCCCGACGCTGTCGGCAGCTCGACCGCTTCGGCTATGATAAGCGCTTTGATTCAGTCGGCCTACCCAGGCCGTGTACCGGTATTCAAGGAACCTATGAGCAAGCCCACTGCCGACACCGCTCCCAACGCCGCTGCCAAAGGCGCTCCCGTCGTCCCTGCGAACTTCCTGCGCACCATCGTGCAGGCCGACCTCGACGCGGGCAAGCACAGCAGCATCGTCACCCGTTTTCCACCAGAGCCCAACGGTTACCTGCACATCGGCCATGCCAAGTCGATCTGCGTGAACTTCGGCCTGGCCGAGGAGTTCGGTGGAGCCTGTCACCTGCGTTTCGATGACACTAACCCGGCCAAAGAGGACCAGGAGTACATCGACGCCATCCAGAGCGACGTGCAGTGGCTGGGCTTCCAGTGGACCGGCCCGGTGCGCTACGCCTCCGAGTACTTCGACCAGCTGCACGCCTGGGCCGTCGACCTGATCAAGTCGGGCAAGGCCTATGTCTGCGACCTGACCCCGGAGCAGGCCAAGGAATACCGTGGCAGCCTGACCGAGCCGGGCAAGAACAGCCCGTTCCGCGAGCGCAGCGTCGAGGACAACCTGGACCTGTTCGCACGCATGAAGGCCGGCGAGTTCAAGGACGGCGAGCGCGTGCTGCGCGCCAGGATCGACATGGCGTCGCCGAACATGAATATGCGCGACCCGATCCTCTACCGCATCCGCCACGCCCACCACCACCAGACCGGCGACAAATGGTGCATCTACCCCAACTATGACTTCACCCACGGTCAGTCGGACGCCATCGAAGGCATCACCCACTCCATCTGCACCCTGGAGTTCGAAGGCCATCGTCCGCTGTACGAGTGGTTCCTGGACAACCTGCCGGTGCCGGCCAAGCCGCGCCAGTACGAGTTCAGCCGCCTGAACCTGAACTACACCATCACCAGCAAGCGCAAGCTCAAGCAACTGGTGGACGAGCAGCACGTCAGCGGCTGGGACGACCCGCGCATGTCGACCCTGTCGGGCTTCCGTCGCCGTGGCTACACCCCGGCCTCGATCCGCAATTTCTGCGAAATGATCGGCACCAACCGTTCCGACGGCGTGGTCGACATGAACATGCTCGAGTTCAGCATCCGTGACGACCTCGATCGCCACGCACCGCGCGCCATGTGCGTGCTGCGTCCGCTGAAGGTGGTCATCACCAACTACCCTGAAGGCCAGGTCGAGAACCTCGAACTGCCGCGTCACCCCAAGGAAGACATGGGCGTGCGCGTGCTGCCGTTCGCCCGCGAGCTGTACATCGACCGTGACGACTTCATGGAAGAGCCGCCAAAGGGCTACAAGCGCCTGGAGCCCAACGGCGAGGTGCGCCTGCGCGGCAGCTACGTGATCCGTGCCGACGAGGCCATCAAGGACGCCGACGGCAACATCGTCGAACTGCGTTGCTCCTATGACCCCGACACCCTGGGCAAGAACCCCGAGGGTCGCAAGGTCAAGGGCGTGATCCACTGGGTGCCGGCGCAAGACAGCGTGGAGTGCGAAGTGCGCCTGTACGACCGCCTGTTCCGCTCGGCCAACCCCGAGAAGACCGAAGACGGCGGCAGCTTCCTCGACAACATCAATCCCGATTCGCTGCAGGTGCTCACCGGTTGTCGTGCGGAACCTTCGCTGGGCCAGGCCCAACCCGAAGACCGCTTCCAGTTCGAACGCGAAGGCTACTTCTGCGCCGACCTGAAAGACTCCCAGCCGGGTCGCCCGGTATTCAACCGGACCGTGACCCTGCGCGATTCGTGGGGCAGCTGAGGAACGCTCGTGCTTACCATCTACAACACGCTTAGCAAGACCAAGGAAGTATTCAAGCCGCTGGAAGGCAACAAGGTGCGCATGTACGTGTGCGGCATGACCGTGTACGACTTCTGCCACCTGGGCCACGGCCGCAGCATGGTCGCCTTCGACCTGGTCACCCGCTGGCTGCGTTATAGCGGCTACGACCTGACCTACGTGCGCAACATCACCGACATCGATGACAAGATCATCAACCGGGCCAATGAAAACGGCGAGTCGTTCGACGCGCTGACCGCCCGCATGATCGACGCGATGCACGAGGACGAGCGCCGCCTGAACATCCTGCCGCCGGACCAGGAGCCGCGTGCCACCGACCATATCCCTGGCATGCACGCGATGATCCAGACCCTGATCGACAAGGGTTATGCCTACGCGCCGGGCAATGGCGACGTGTACTACCGGGTCGGCAAGTTCGTCGGCTACGGCAAGCTGTCGCGCAAGAAGATCGAAGACCTGCGCATCGGTGCGCGGATCGAGGTCGACGAAGCCAAGCAGGATCCGCTCGATTTCGTCCTGTGGAAGGGCGTCAAGCCGGGCGAGCCGAGCTGGGAATCGCCGTGGGGCCCGGGGCGTCCGGGCTGGCACATCGAGTGCTCGGTGATGTCCACCTGCTGCCTGGGCGAAAGCTTCGACATCCACGGCGGCGGCAACGACCTGGAGTTCCCGCACCACGAGAACGAGATCGCCCAGAGCGAGGCGGCCACCGGCAAGCCGTACGCCAAGTCGTGGATGCACTGCGGCATGATCCGCATCAATGGCGAGAAGATGTCCAAGTCCCTGAACAACTTCTTCACCATTCGCGACGTGCTCGACAAGTATCACCCGGAGGTGGTCCGCTACCTGCTGGTGTCGAGCCACTACCGCAGCTCGATCAACTACTCCGAAGACAGCCTGCGCGAGTCCAAGGGTGCCCTGGAGCGCTTCTACCACGCCCTGCGCGGCTTGCCGCGGGTCGCGGCCAAGGGTGGCGACGAGTACGTCGACCGTTTCAGCCTGGCGATGAACGACGACTTCGGCACCCCCGAAGCCTGCGCCGTGCTGTTCGACCTGGTGCGCGAGATCAACCGCCTGCGCGACAGCGACCCTGAGACCGCCGCCGGCCTTGCCGGTCGTCTGCGTGAGCTGGGCGACCTGCTCGGCGTGCTGCAACTGGACGCCGATGACTTCCTGCGTGCCGGTGCCGAAGGCAAGGTCGACGCGGCCGAGGTCGAAGCATTGATCCAGGCGCGCCTGCAGGCGCGTGCCGACAAGAACTGGGCCGAGTCCGACCGAATCCGCGACCAGATCACCGCCATGGGCGTGGTGCTGGAAGACGGCAAGGGCGGCACGACCTGGCGTCTGGCTGACTGATCGATGTTGACCTGATCGCAGGCTCCGCCAGCTCCCACACCTTGAACTGCACCCCAAAGGTCAAACTTTGGGGGCAGCTCACCCAGCCCTGTGGGAGCTGGCGGAGCCTGCGATGAGGCCCTAACCGACTACCCCGGTGCGACAATGCAGCACCAGCCTCGCCCCACCCAAGTCACTCCCCCCCACCTCAAGCTTGAAGCCATGCAGGTCGACGATCGCCGCAACGATCGACAACCCCAGCCCGAACCCCGAGTGGCGGTGACCTTCCTCGCTGCGATAGAAACGCTTGAGTACCGCACCACGCTCGTCTTCGGGAATGCCCGGCCCGCTGTCTTCCACCTCGATACACACCTCACCGTCGTCGCTGCTGGCGCGCACCCGCACCTGGCCACCGGCCGGGGTGAACTTGATGGCATTGCCCAGCAGATTGGACAGGGCTTCGAACAGCAGCTCACGGTCGCCATTGAGGGCGGGCAGTTGTGCTGGCACCTCTAGGCTCAGGCGAATTTCGCCATCCTCGGCCAGCGGCAGGTAGAAGTCGTGCATCTCCAGCAACAGTGCGCGCGGATCGAGTTCGACAAAGCCGGCGCGACGCTGGCGGTCTTCCAGCTCGCTGATGCGCAGCAAGCCGCGAAAGCGCGCCATCAGGGTGTCGGTCTCGCCAATGGCCTGCTCCAGCGCCTCGGCCTGGGGCGAGTCATCGCCGGCCTGCTGGCGAATCCGGTAGAGCTGGGCGCGCAGGCGGGTCAGCGGGGTGCGCAGGTCATGGGCGATGTTGTCGCAGACGCCCTTGACCTCGTGCATCAGGCGCTCGATACGGTCGAGCATGGCGTTGACGATGGCGGCAAGCATGTCCAGTTCGTCGCGGCGCTGGGACAACGGCAGGCGCCGGGTCAGGTCGCCGGCGACGATCTGCTCGGCGGTGGCCTGGATGGCGCGGATGCGCTTGATCGGCCGCCTTCGCAGCAGGTACCAGCCGGCGATGCCGGGGATGATGGTCAGCGACAGGCCCCAGAGCAGGGCGTGGAGGATGATCCGGGTGACCACGAACAGCGAGCCGTTGTCGCGCACCAGCACCAGCCAGCGGCCGTCGCGGACCTTGATTGCCACGGCGTCGCAGCTGTCGCGCGGCAGGTGCGGGTCGTCGGCGTCCAGGCAGCGCCCCAGTTCGTGGATCTTGCCGTCCAGGCCGAGATCGGCCGGCAACTGGCGGATTTGTCCGCCCAGGGGGTTGAACTGTGCATCGAACAGGCCGTAGGCATCGAAACTGCGTTCTTCGAAGGCTTGGCTGGCGATCAGGGCATCGTCCAGCTGCTTGCCGCTCATGTGCCCGAACAGGTGCTGGCGCTGCAGCAGCGAGTGGCGGGTGAGCTTGTTGAGGTAGCCCGAGACCTCGAAGTACAGCACCCCCATGAGGATGCTGCTCCAGGCCACGAACAGGAAACTGTACAGCGCCAGCAGGCGGCTGGTTGACGAACTCCAGCCCTTAGACGGGTTCGGCAATGGCATAGCCCGAGCCCCGCACGGTCCGAATCAGCGGAGTCTGGCCAGCGGCGTCGATCTTCTTGCGCAAGCGCCCGATGTGCACATCGATCAGGTTGGTACCGGGGTCGAAGTGATAGCCCCAGACTTCCTCGAAGATCATCATCCGGGTGATCACCTGGCCTGCGTGGCGCATGAGGAATTCAAGCAGCTTGTACTCGGTGGGCAGCAGGTTGAGGGTGTGCTCGCCGCGGCGGGCTTCGTGGCTGATCAGGTCCAGCTCAAGGTCGGCGACCTGCAGGCGCGTCTGCGCCAGGGGCACGCTGTTGCGCCGCAGCAGCACTTCGACGCGGGCGGCCATCTCGTCGGAGGCGAACGGCTTGGTCAGGTAGTCGTCGCCACCGGCGCGCAGGCCGCGTACCCGTTCGTCGACATCGGACAGGGCGCTGATCATCAGGATCGGGGTGGCGATCTTCAGGCTGCGCAAGGTGGTGACGATGGTCAGGCCATCGACCTCGGGCAGCATGCGGTCCAGGGTGATCAGGTCGTAGCCGCCGGCAATGGCCTTGGCCAGGCCTTCGCGGCCATTGTTGGCCCAATCCACGTCCAGGCCGTGGCTGGTGAGTTCGGCGACGATTTCCTGGCCGGTGACGGCGTCGTCTTCGATGGTCAGTACGCGGGGCATGCTAGTACCTGGGCGGCGAGTGAAGACCTGATTGTGCCAAAGAATAGGCGGTGCCCGGGTTAAAGAATAATTCATCTAGGGGAGGGGGCCTGCTTTGCAGGCCATCGCCGGCTACGCCGGCTCCCACAGGAGAATTGCCGTTGTGGGAGTCGGCGTAGCCGGCGATGGGCCGCAAGGCGGCCCAGGGTGCTGCAGGTCAGGCGACCTTGAAGATCCAGCCAGCAGGCGCTTCGACGTCACCGCTCTGGATACCGGTCAGCTCGTTGTAGAGCTTCTGGGTAACCGGGCCGACCTTTTCCAGGTCGTGGAACACGTGCAGCTTGCCGTTGTATTCGATGCCGCCGATCGGGGTGATCACCGCCGCGGTACCGCAGGCGCCGGCTTCGATGAAGCGGTCGAGCTTGTTGATCTCGACGTCGCCCTCGATCACGGTCAGGCCCAGGCGCGATTGCGCCAGTTCCATCAGCGACAGGCGGGTGATGCCCGGCAGCACGGAGGCCGATTTCGGCGTCACGAACTCGTTGTTGGCGGTGATGCCGAAGAAGTTGGCCGAACCGACTTCCTCGATCTTGGTGTGGGTCAGCGGGTCCAGGTAGATGGCATCGGCGAAGTGGGCTTTCTTGGCCTCGGCGCCCGGCTGCAGGCTGGCGGCGTAGTTGCCACCGACCTTGGCCGCACCGGTGCCTTGCGGGGCAGCACGGTCGAAGCTGGAGATCTGGAAGTTGTGCGGCTTCATGCCGCCCTTGAAGTACGAGCCGACCGGAATGGCGAAGATCGAGAAGATGAACTCGGGGGCGGTGCGCACGCCGATGTTGTCACCGGTGCCGATCACGAACGGACGCAGGTACAGGGCACCCTTGCCGTGCGGCGGTACGAAGCGCTCGTTGGCCTTGACCACTTGCTTGCAGGCCTCGATGAACACATCGGTCGGCACTTGCGGCATCAGCAGGCGGGCGCAGCTGCGCTGCATGCGGGCGGCGTTCTGGTCAGGGCGGAACAGGTTGATCGAGCCGTCCTTGCAGCGGTAGGCCTTCAGGCCCTCGAAGCACTGCTGGCCATAGTGCAGGGCGGTGGAGCCTTCACTGATGTGCAGCACGTTGTCTTCGGTCAGGGTGCCCTTGTCCCACTCGCCGTTGCGCCATACGGACAGGTAGCGCTTGTCGGTCTTGATGTAGTCGAAGCCCAGCTTGTCCCAGTTAATGCTTTCGTTACTCATGGCACCCTCGAATCGATTTGCATTTGCCTGATCGCTCAGGCGTCTTTTATTGCGCACGCAGCCACGATAATACATCCCGTGCGGATCGGGAACGCCCAGTCATAGATTGGACCTTGGTCGCAGGTGAAAATCTTCAATTAGACAGCTCGCGCAGCAGAATCAGTCGCGCACCGAAGCCGATCAGCAGGGTGCCGAACAGGCGATTCTGCAATTTCTGTTTCCACGGGCTTTGCGCCAGCCAGCGACCCAGGCGGTCGCCGCTCAAGGCGTAGAAGCTGTCGAAGACCAGCCCGGTGATCACCAGCACGGCGCCGAGAATGGCAAACTGCTGGCCGATCGATCCGGCCTCCTGGCTGACGAACTGTGGCAGCAGTACCGAGCAGAACAACAATGCCTTGGGATTGAGCAGGTTGGTCAGCAGCCCCTTCTTCAGTGCCGTCGCCCAGTGCCCGCGCTGGCGTGCGACGCCGCTGCCGCCCGGCAGCGGCCCGACCGGCGCGCACAACAGTTGCCAGCCCATCCAGGCCAGGTAAAGGCCCCCGGCGACACTGAGCACCTCGAATGCCCAGGGGTGCATGCGCAGCAGGGCGGCCAGGCCCAGGGCTGCCAGGGTGACATGGGCGGCGCGCGCCAGGGCCAGGCCCAGGGCGGTCACCAGGGCCTGGCGACGGCCTTGGCTGGCGCCGGTGTTGAGCAGCAGGAACATATCGGGCCCGGGCACCAGGTAGACCACCAGCAGGGCGGCGCAAAACAGGCTGTATTGAGTCATCTGGCACTCTCCGGTGATGAACGGGCTGGAGAAAATTCTAAGTCCGAAGGGGCTGGCAGGTGCTTGCGATTGTTGCGTCTTTACCGGGTCAGATTGATATAAAATGCCAAGGTCAATAATGGAATATTAAGATCATGCCAAAAATCACCCTGGACGCTTTTGACCGCAAGATTCTCGATGCCCTGCAGCGCAACGCGCGCCTGAGCAACGTCGAACTGGCCGAACTGATCGGCCTGTCACCTTCGCCATGCCTGCGGCGGGTACGCCTGCTGGAAGAGGCAGGCCTGATCAAGGGCTACGCCGCCCAGCTGGATCGCGATGAAGTGGGGCTGGGGCTGACGGTGTTCGTCGGGGTCAAGGTCGAGCGCCACCATGAACCGGCGGCCCAGGCGTTCCAGCAGGCGGTACTGGCCTTGCCGCAAGTGATTGCCGCGCACCTGGTGTCGGGCGAGTCGGATTTCCTGTTGCAGGTGGTGGTGCCGGACCTGCGCAGCTATGAGCGCTTCCTGATCGATACCCTGCTCAAGCTGCCGGGTGTCAGCGATATCCGCAGCAACTTCGCCATCCAGACGGTCAAGCCCCATGGGCCTTTGCCCTTGGGGCATCTTGGGGCGAGTTAATGCTGGACAGACCTGTAAAGCAGGCGCACCATGATCTCAATACGTTTTGCTTGCTGACCTCGGACCGTACCGTTACCACCGCCAATCGCGACGCAGGTACGAGAGCCTCATTAACAGGCAGCAAGTAAATCAAGGCCCTGTCGCAATGGACGGGGCCTTGTCATTTCAGGGCTCAGTCTTCGATCTGCTGGCAGAAGCGCAGGCGGTTGCCGAACGGATCGGCAATCTCCATCTGCAGGCCCCAGCCCACATTCACCGCCGACGGGCGGGAATACCCATAGTTTTTGTCTACCAACTCACGCTGCAGCGCTTTGATGTCCTCGACCCGGGCAAACACCGTCGAGCCCGGCGTGGCATCGCCATGGTGCTCGCTCAGGTGCAGGATCAGGCCGTCGCGGTGGATCTGTGCGTACAGCGGTAGGGCGGGCTCGAAACGGTGTTCCCAGTCGAGGGTGAAACCGAGGAAGTCCAGGTAGAACTCCTTGGCCTTTTCCACTGAAAAGATGCGCAGGACCGGGATGGCGGGGGCTAGCTGCATGGCGATACTCACTTCAGGTGACGGACTGGAATGACCCTCAGCATAAACAATTCTTGTTTACGCGACCTCTGTGGGAGCGGGCTTGCCCCGCGATCGCAACACCTCGAACCCGCGCCTCTGTTGCTTTCAAACCGCAGGCAAGGGAGCATTGTGCCCAATGCGTGAGCCTTGTCGCCTCACAGCAGTACACGAGATCCGATATGAACAACCGCAACAACCAACAACAACCGGTGCCAACAGCATGATCGAAGTTACCGAGGTTTCCATTGCCGAGCTGCGTGCCGCGCTCGAATCCGGGGCCACCACAGCGGTCGAGCTGGTCAACGCCTACCTTGCGCGCATCGACGCCTACGACGGCGCCGATACCGCCACCGCCCTCAACGCCGTGGTAGTGCGCAACCCCGAGGCGCTCGAAGAAGCCCGCGCCTCCGATGCCCGTCGGGCCGCAGGCAAGGTCCTGGGCCCGCTTGACGGCATCCCTTACACCGCCAAGGACAGCTACCTGGTCAAGGGCCTGACCGCCGCCTCCGGCAGCCCGGCCTTTGCCGAGCTGGTGGCCTACCGCGACGCTTTCACCATCGAGCGGTTGCGCGCCGCCGGTGCCATCTGCCTGGGCAAGACCAACATGCCGCCGATGGCCAATGGCGGCATGCAGCGTGGCGTCTATGGCCGGGCCGAGAGCCCGTACAACGCCGAGTACCTGACCGCGCCATTCGCCTCGGGCTCCTCCAACGGTGCCGGCACGGCCACAGCGGCCAGCTTTTCGGCCTTTGGCCTGGCCGAAGAAACCTGGTCGAGCGGCCGTGGCCCGGCGTCCAATAATGGCCTGTGCGCCTACACGCCTTCGCGCGGGGTGATCTCGGTGCGTGGCAACTGGCCGCTGACGCCGACCATGGACGTGGTGGTGCCGTTCGCCCGGACCATGGCCGACCTGCTCGAAGTGCTCGATGTGGTGGTCGCCACCGACCCCGACACCCGTGGCGATCTCTGGCGCCTGCAGTCCTGGGTGCCGATCCCGAGTGTCGAATCGGTGCGTCCGGCCTCCTACCTGGAGCTGGCGGTCAAAGCCGACTCCCTGGCGGGCAAGCGCTTCGGCATTCCGCGCATGTACATCAATGCCGATCCTGAAGCCGGCACCAGCGAAGCCCCGGGCATCGGCGGTCCGACCGGCCAGCGCATCAACACCCGCGCCTCGGTGATCGACCTCTGGGAGCAGGCACGCAAGGCGCTGCAAGCGGCGGGCGCCGAAGTGATCGACGTCGACTTCCCGCTGGTGTCCAACTGCGAGGGCGATCGCCCGGGCGCGCCGACCGTGTTCAACCGCGGCCTGGTGTCCAAGGACTTCCTCCACCACGAACTGTGGGACCTGACTGCCTGGGCCTTCGATGACTTCCTCCAGGCCAACGGTGATCCGAAGTTGCACCGCCTGGTCGATGTCGACGGCCCGCAGATCTTCCCCCACGATCCGGGCACGCTGCCCAACCGCGAAGGCGACCTGGCCGCGGGCATGGACGAGTACGTGAAGATGGCCGAACGCGGCATCACCCCCTGGGACCAGATCAGCACCGTGCCCGATGGCCTGCGCGGCCTTGAGCAAACCCGCAAGATCGACCTCGAAGACTGGATGGACCGCCTGCAACTCGATGCCGTGCTGTTCCCCACCGTCGCCGACGTCGCCCCGGCCGACGCCGACGTCAACCCGGCGTCGGCGGATATCGCCTGGAGCAATGGTATCTGGGTCGCCAACGGCAACCTCGCCATCCGCCACTTGGGCGTGCCGACCGTGACAGTGCCCATGGGCGTGATGGCCGACATCGGCATGCCGGTCGGTCTGACCTTCGCTGGCCGTGCCTATGACGACTCGGCGTTGCTGCGCTTTGCCGCAGCGTTCGAATCGACCGGCAGCAAGCGGATGATCCCGCCGCGTACACCGCCATTGAAGGCAGGCCACTAAGTGCCGGGCGGGGTCGGGGCGCTGGCCTGCCGACCCCGCTCGCGAACAAAGGGAGTTGAAGATGAACATCGAGAAAATCCAGGGGCGCCTGGCATTTCTGCGTGAGGCCGAGCAACTCAAGAGCGTGCTGCGCAGCGCGCACACCTCGACAGGGCGGCCGGAGAGCACGGCGGAACACACCTGGCGCCTGTGCCTGATGGCAATCGCCTTTGCCGACGAGCTGGCCGATCTCGACCTGCTCAAGGTCCTCAAGATCTGCGTCATTCACGATCTGGGCGAAGCCATCCACGGTGATATTCCAGCGGTCAGCAAGGCGGCGTTTCCCGACAAGAGCGAGCAGGAGCGCAACGACCTGCTGCACCTGACCCGCACCCTGGACGAGCCGCTGCGCACCGAGATCATGGCGCTCTGGGAGGACTACGAGCTGGCGATATCCCGCGAGGCGAGGGCGGTCAAGGCCCTGGACAAGCTGGAGACCCTGCTGCAACACAACCAGGGGTTGAACCCCGAGGATTTCGACTACGGCTTCAACCTGGGCTATGGCAAGAAACAGACCGATGCCGCGCCCTTGTTCAAAGCCATACGTAGCCTTATCGACCAGGACACACGGGCGAAGATCACCATGAACATCAGTATTCGCAACGAACAGGCCGGGGATATCGACGGCATTGCCCGGCTCACGGAAGCGGCATTTCGCAACGCGGAGCATTCCAGTCACACCGAGCAATTCATCGTCGATGCCTTGCGCCGCCACCAGCAATTGAGCGTGTCGAAAGTGGCGCTGGCGGGCGACACCCTCGTTGGCCATGTGGCGGTTTCTCCGGTCGAGCTGTCGAACGGGGCTACCGGCTGGTATGGCCTGGGACCGATCTCGGTGGCGCCGGATCGCCAGGGGCAGGGCATTGGCTCGTTACTGATGAAGGCTGCCCTGGCTGAGCTCCGGGAACTGGGCGCCGCAGGGTGCGTGCTGCTGGGTGATCCGGGCTACTACGGGCGCTTCGGTTTCAAGGCAGGTACCGGCCTGGAGCTGCCGGGCGTGCCGGCGGAGTACTTCCAGGCGCTGTCCTTTGCCGGTGAGCTGCCCGCGGCAGTGGTGAGTTACCACCCGGCATTCAACGCCACCGCCTGACCTGGTAGGAGCGGGCTTGCCCCGCGATGGCGGTTTGCCTGTCACCTCGCACCGCGGGGCAAGTCGAGTCGTCGTACCGCCGCTCCTACAGTTGCCCATCCAGCAGCCAGCTCCTGAACGCCTGCAACGCCGGCAACGCCTGGTTGCGCGGCGGATACACCAGGTAATAGCTGCGGGCGCTGGCATAGGGCAGGGTGGGGCTGGTCAGTTCACCGCTGGCCAGTTCCTCGGTGATCAGGATGCGCGGCACCAGGCCGATGCCGATGTCGGCGCGCACGGCCTGGATCAGGTGCGAGGTCAGTTCGAAGCTCGGCCCCAGGCGCATGGCCTGGTGCGCCAGGCCGTGGTGGGTGAACCAGTCGCCCCAGGCGTTGGGGTTGTTGGCGACGCTGAGGAGCGTCTGCTGGCTGATGTCCTCTGGGCTCCAGCTGGAACGGCTGGCCGCCAGGGTCGGCGAGAGGATCACCATCAGCTCTTCGGCGTGCAGGCGATGGCAGACCAGGCCCGGCAGGTCGCTGGTGGCGACCACGATGGCGGCGTCGATGCCGCTGGTGGCGAAGTCCACCGGTTCGATCCGTGAATTGATATGCACCAGCACTTCAGGGTGGCTGCGGTAGAACTCGTGCAGGCGTGGCAAAAGCCATTTCGAACCGAAGGTCGGCAGGGTGGCCAGGCGCAGGCTGCCGCCACCGGCCTGGTGGGCGATGGCGTGCAGGGTGGCGCTGCGTACCCGCCCCAGGGCCTCGCTGATCTCGCGCTGGTACAGGCGCCCGACGTCGGTCAGCTTGACCGTGCGCCCCTCGCGACGAAACAGTGTCACGCCCAGTTGCTCCTCCAGTGCCTGGACCTGGCGGCTGACCGCGCTCTGGGTCAGTGACAGCTCCACGGCGGCGCGGGTATAGCTTTCATGCCGGGCGGCGGCTTCAAATGCCAGCAACAGGGACATGGACGGGGTGAGGTTGCGGTAATTCATTCGTAAAAGTCATCAAAGGCGGCGGGAATATCCGTTTGTGCCGGGCGCCAGGCTGCGGGATCATTGCATCATCCACCAGTAGACGGTGTGCTGACCATACCGTTTGCGCAAGTATTCCTGATTAGCCTGACATACATGAGGCCATCCCCCGATGATCGCCCGACTGACCGGCACCGCACCGGCCACTCTCTACCCTGATTTCCTCCAAGCCCTGCGCAGCGCCGGTTTCCGTGGCCAGCTCAGCGCCGACTATGCCACCCGCACCGTGCTGGCCACCGACAACTCCATCTACCAGCGCCTGCCCCAGGCCGCCGTGTTTCCGATGGATGCCGAAGACGTGGCACGCATCGCCACGCTGATGGCCGAGCCGCGCTTCAAGGACGTCAAACTGACGCCCCGTGGCGGCGGCACCGGCACCAACGGCCAGTCGCTGACCGACGGTATCGTCGTTGACCTGTCGCGGCACATGAACACCATCCTCGAGATCAATGTCGAGGAGCGTTGGGTTCGGGTCCAGGCCGGGGTGGTCAAGGACCAGCTCAACGCCGCGCTCAAGCCCCACGGCCTGTTCTTCGCCCCGGAGCTGTCCACCTCCAACCGCGCCACCGTCGGCGGCATGATCAATACCGACGCCAGCGGCCAGGGCAGCTGCACCTACGGCAAGACTCGCGACCACGTGCTGGAGCTGTCCAGCGTGCTGCTCGGCGGCCAGCGCCTGGACACCCGGCCACTGAGCGATGCCGAGCTGGACCAGGCCTGCGCCGAACCCGGCCGCGCCGGCGAGGTGTACCGCACCGCGCGGCAGATCCAGGAAACCCAGGCCGAGCTGATCGAGCGGATCTTCCCCAAGCTCAACCGCTGCCTGACCGGCTACGACCTGGCGCACCTGCGCGACGAGCAGGGCCGCTTCAACCTCAACAGCGTGCTGTGTGGTGCTGAGGGCTCGCTGGGCTATGTGGTCGAGGCCAAGCTCAACGTGCTGCCGATTCCCAAGTACGCCGTGCTGGTCAACGTGCGTTACACCAGCTTCATGGACGCCCTGCGCGATGCCAATGCGCTGATGGCGCACAAGCCGCTGTCGATCGAGACGGTGGACTCCAAGGTGCTGATGCTGGCGATGAAAGACATCGTCTGGCACAGCGTCGCCGAATACTTCCCCGCCGACGCCGAGCGTCCGACCCTGGGTATCAACCTGGTGGAGTTCTGCGGCGATGATCCGGCCGAAGTGAATGCGCGGGTGCACGACTTCGTCGCTCACCTGCAGGCCGACACCAGCGTCGAACGCCTGGGCCATACCCTGGCCGAAGGCGCCGAGGCGGTGACCCGGGTCTACACCATGCGCAAGCGCTCGGTGGGCCTGCTGGGCAACGTCGAAGGCGAAGTGCGACCGCAGCCGTTCGTGGAAGACACCGCGGTGCCGCCGGAGCAACTGGCCGACTACATCGCCGAATTCCGCGCCCTGCTCGACAGCCATGGCCTGGCCTACGGTATGTTCGGTCACGTCGATGCCGGCGTGCTCCACGTGCGCCCGGCCCTGGACATGAAAGACCCGGCCCAGGCGGCGCTGGTCAAGCCGATCTCCGATGCCGTGGCGGCTCTGACCCACAAGTACGGCGGCCTGCTCTGGGGCGAGCACGGCAAGGGCCTGCGTTCGGAATACGTGCCGGACTTCTTCGGTGAGCTTTATCCATCGCTGCAGGCGCTCAAGGGTGCCTTCGACCCGCACAACCAGCTCAACCCCGGCAAGATCTGCACCCCGCCGGACAGCGCCCAGGGCCTGATCAAGGTCAACGAAGCGCCGATGCGTGGCGACTATGACCGGCAGATCGACGAGCGCGTGTGGCAGAGCTTCGGCAGCGCCGTGCACTGCAACGGCAACGGCGCCTGCTACAACTACGACCCCAACGACGCCATGTGCCCGTCGTGGAAAGCCACCCGCGAACGCCAGCACTCGCCCAAGGGCCGTGCCTCGTTGATCCGTGAGTGGCTGCGCCTGCAGGGCGCGGCCAACATCGACGTGCTGGCTGCCGCCAAGGGCAAGACCGCCTGGCTCAAGGGCCTGCCGGCGCGCCTGCGCAACAACCTGGCCCGCGACAAGGGTGAGGCCGACTTTTCCCATGAGGTCTACGACGCCATGGCCGGCTGCCTGGCGTGCAAATCCTGCGCGGGCCAGTGCCCGATCAAGGTCAACGTACCGGAATTCCGTTCGCGCTTCCTCGAGCTCTACCACGGGCGCTACCAGCGGCCACTGCGTGACTACCTGATCGGCTCGCTGGAATTCACCATTCCTTACCTGGCCCATGCCCCGGGCCTGTACAACGCGGTGATGGGATCGAAGTGGGTGGGCCAGCTGCTGGAACGCCATATCGGCATGCTCGACAGCCCCTTGATCAGCCGCTACAACCTTCAGGCCACGCTGACCCGCTGCAACGTGCGGGTGGCCAGCATCCCGGCCCTGCGCGAACTCACCCCGGCCCAGCGCGAGCGCAGCATCGTGCTGGTCCAGGATGCCTTTACCCGCTACTTCGAAACCCCGGTGCTGGCGGCGTTCATCGACCTGGTCCATCGCCTCGGCCACCGCGTGTACCTGGCGCCGTACAGTGCCAACGGCAAGCCCTTGCACGTGCAAGGCTTCCTCGGCGCCTTCAACAAGGCGGCGATCCGCAACGCCCGCCAGCTCAGCGCCCTGGCCGACTGCGGCGTGCCGCTGGTGGGCCTGGACCCGGCCATGACCCTGGTCTACCGCCAGGAATACCAGAAGGTGCCGGGCCTGGGCGACTGCCCGAAAGTGGCGCTGCCCCAGGAATGGCTGATGGACGTACTGCCCGAACAGCCGGCCCGCAAGCCGGCCAGCTACCGCCTGATGGCCCACTGCACCGAGAAGACCAACGTCCCGGCCAGCACCCGCCAGTGGGAACAGGTGTTCGCCCGCCTGGGCCTGAAGCTGGTCACCGAGGCCACCGGTTGCTGCGGCATGTCCGGCACCTACGGCCACGAAGCGCGCAACCAGGACACCTCGAAAGTGATCTTCGAACAGTCCTGGGCCGGCAAGCTGGACAAGGAAGGTGAAGCGCTGGCCACCGGCTACTCGTGCCGTAGCCAGGTCAAGCGCCAGGCCGACCGCACCTTGCGTCACCCGCTGGAGGCGCTCTTGCAGCACCTGTAGGAGCGGCGGTGCGACGACTCGACTTGCCCCGCGATGCGATGTGACTGACACACCGCAATCGCGGGGCAAGTCGAGTCGTCGCACCGCCGCTCCTGCAGCGTGCAAACGCCGGGATCGCTGCTATTCCTATGGGATCAAGCGGTCCGCAAGGGATAGCCGTCGATGCTGGTCGTCGAACAGCTGTGCAAGTCGTTCACCACTGCCCAGGGCCGGCTGCCGGTGTTGCAGGGTGTCGACCTGAGCCTGGCGCAGGGTAAAAGCCTTGCGCTGATGGGCGAGTCGGGCAGCGGCAAGAGCACGCTGCTGCACCTGCTCGCGGGCCTGGAGCGTGCCGACAGTGGGCGCATCCTGGTCGACGGCCAGCCCCTCGACGCGCGCTCGGAGCCTGAGCTGGCGCGCTGGCGCCGAGAGGGTATCGGCCTGGTGTTCCAGCAATACAACCTGATCAGCAGCCTGGATGTCGCGGCCAACCTGGCGTTCCAGGCACGCCTGGCGGGTCGCCATGACCGGCGCTGGGTGGATTACCTGGCCGGGCGGCTGGGGCTTGCCGAGCTGTTGCAGCGTTACCCGGAGCAATTGTCCGGCGGCCAGCAGCAGCGGGTCGCCATCGGCCGGGCGCTGGCCGGGCGACCGCCGCTGGTACTGGCCGACGAACCCACCGGCAGCCTCGACGAGGCCAGCAGCGACGAAGTGCTGGCGTTGATGTTGCAGCTGGTCGGCGAGGCCGGCAGCAGCGTATTGATGGTCACCCACAGCCGACGCCTGGCCGATCGACTGGAGCAACGCTGCTTCCTGCATGCCGGTCGGGTGCAGGTCGAGAAGGCCTGATGAAACCCTTGCTGATCACCGTGCAGGCGCTGCTCAGTCATTGGCGGCGCCATCGCTTGCAGTTTTTCAGCATCTTCACCGGCTTGTGGCTGGCCACGGCGCTGTGGACCGGCGTCCAGGCCCTCAACAGCCAGGCCCGCGCCGACTACGCCCGGGCCAGCGCCGTGCTGGCCGGCGCTGCGCAGGCGCAACTGGTGGCGCGCAGCGGCGAGCGCTTCGACCAGTCGCTGTACCTGCGCCTGCGCGCCCTGGGCTGGCAGCTGACGCCGGTACTGGAAGGCCGCCTGGCGATTGCCGGGGAGCCGGCGCGGAGTGTCCGGCTGATCGGTATCGAACCCTTGAGCCTGCCGCCGGCAACGACCATTGCCGGCACCTCGTTGCAAAGCTTCGACCTGCGCGCGTTCATTGGTCCTGCCGGGCAGGCCTGGGTCGGAGCGGATACCCTGCGGCAACTGGGCCTGCAAGCGGTGGATCGGGCCACCAGCAGCAGCGGCCAGGCGCTGCCGCCTTTTGTCCTCACGCCACAATTGGCGCCGGGTGTGATCATCGTCGATATCGGCCATGCACAAGCGCTGCTGCACGCGCCGCAACAGCTGTCACGGCTGTTGCTGGCGGACCAACCAGGCCCCTTGCCGGCTGACCTTGCCGAGCGCTTGAAGCTGCAACCGCCCAGTGACGAGGGCGACCTGCAGCGCCTGACCGACAGTTTCCATCTCAACCTGACCGCGCTGGGCCTGCTGGCCTTCGTGGTCGGACTGTTCATCGCCCACGCCGCCATCGGCCTGGCCCTCGAACAGCGCCGGGGCCTGATTCGCAACCTGCGGGCCTGTGGTGTCAGCTTGCGGACCCTGTTGCTCGGCCTGGCCCTGGAGCTGGGTGTCTTCGCGCTGCTGGGCGGCCTGGCCGGGGTTGCCAGCGGCTATATCCTGGCTGCCCTGTTGCTGCCCGATGTCGCGGCCAGCTTGCGCGGCCTGTACGCGGCACAGGTTGCAGGACAACTGGATCTGCCGGCCTGGTGGTGGCTGGCCGGGCTGCTGGTGAGCGTGCTCGGCGCCTTGCTGGCGGGCGTCGGCAGCGTCCTGCGGGCCGCCCGCCTGCCGCTGCTGGCCCTGGCGCAACCCCAGGCGTGGCGCCTGGCCCAGGGGCCCTGGTTGCGCCGGCAGGCGCTGCTGGCGGGAGTGTTGCTGCTGGTGGCGCTGGGGTGTTGGCGGCTGGGCAACGGCCTGCCCAGCGCCCTGGTCCAGCTTGCGGCGCTGTTGCTGGCGGCAGCGTTGTTGCTGCCGGCGCTGCTCGATGGCGCCCTGGCCGGGCTGGCACGCCTGTGCCGCAGGCCGTTGCCCGAATGGTTCATCGCCGACAGCCGCCAGCAACTGCCCGCATTGAGCCTGGCGCTGATGGCCTTGCTGCTCGCCCTGGCCGCCAGTGTCGGGGTGGGCAGCATGACCGAGGGCTTTCGCAAGACCTTCACCACCTGGCTCGACCAGCGCCTGGCGGCGGACCTCTACGTGACGCCGCGGGACACCGCGCAGGGCTTGCAGATCAGTGCCTGGCTCGGCGGGCAACAGGCCGTGAGCGAGGTGCTGCCAAGTTGGCGACTCGAGCTGCGTCTTGCGGGATGGCCGGTCCAGGTCCAGGGCGTCATCGATGATCGCGCCTACCGTACGCGCTGGCCGTTGCTGGCGCAAAGCACGCAGGCCTGGGAGCGCCTGGCGAGCGGGCAGGGGGTGATGCTCAGTGAGCAGTTGGGCCGGCGCCTGGGGCTGCGCCTGGGTGACCGCCTCACATGGCCGGACGACGCTGCACCGGCCATGACGGTGGTGGGGATCTATGCTGACTATGGCAATCCCAAAGGGCATATGCTGGTCAACGCCGATTGGTTGCGCCAGCACTGGCCCGAGGCACGACTGAGCAACCTGAGCCTGGGCCTGGTGGTCGACGCGGGCCCGGCGCTCAAGGCCGAGCTGCAACAGCGCTTCATGCTGGACGACAACCGGGTGGTCGAGCAGGCCAGCCTCAAGCGCTGGTCGACCGAGGTGTTCAGTCGCACCTTTACCGCCACGGCCGCGCTCAACAGCCTGACCCTGGGGGTCGCGGGCGTCGCCTTGTTCATCAGCCTGCTGACCCTGAGCCACAGCCGTCTGGGTCAACTGGCGCCGCTCTGGGCGCTGGGGGTGCGGCGTATGCAACTGGTATGGCTGACGCTGGGCCAGACCTTGATGCTGAGCGGCCTCACCGTGCTGCTGGCGATCCCCCTGGGCCTGCTGCTGGCCTGGTGCCTGGTGGCGGTGGTCAATGTGCAGGCGTTCGGCTGGCGCCTGCCGCTGTACCTGTTTCCCGGGCAATTGCTGCACCTGGCCTTGCTGGGGCTGTTGACCAGTCTGGTGGCCAGCGCCTGGCCCTTGTGGCAACTGGCGCGCCGCCAGCCGGGCGAGCTGTTGAGGCAATTTACCGATGAAGGCTGAAACCTGTGTGTTGATTGCCCTGTTGTTGCTGGGCGGTTGCGATGCATCTGCACCGGAGCCGGAAGGCTTTGCCGGATTGGGGCAGGATCCTGGCGCCTTTGCGCAGGTGACGCGCAATCATCAGCTGGTGTTCCCTCGCGACCATGGTGCCCACGATGGCTTTCGTATCGAGTGGTGGTACATCACGGCTAACCTCAAGGACAGCCAGGGGCGTGAGTGGGGCGCGCAATGGACCCTGTTCCGTTCGGCCCTGCGCACCGGTGCGGAAACGGCGGGCTGGGACAGCCCGAACCTGTGGATGGGCCATGCGGCGCTGACCGGCCCGGGCGGTCATCAATCCACCGAGACACTGGCCCGCGGTGGCATCGGCCAGGCCGGCGTCGAGGCCCAGCCGTTCCGGGCCTGGATCAATGACTGGTCGTTGCAGGGCGACGCGGGCATCGTCAACCTGCAGATGAGCGCCAGCGGCAAGGGCTTCGGCTACCGCTTGAACCTGGTCAGCGAGGGGCCGCTGGTGTTGCACGGTGACCAGGGCTACAGCGAGAAATCCGGCAAGGGCCAAGCCTCCTACTACTACAGCCAGCCGTTCTACCGGGTCAGCGGCGAAGTCGAGCGCGCGGGGCAGCGTGTGGCTGTTACCGGTAATGCCTGGCTGGACCGCGAGTGGAGCAGCCAGCCGCTGGCGGCCGGGCAATCGGGCTGGGACTGGTTTTCCCTGCACCTGGACGGCGGGGCGAAACTGATGCTGTTCCGTGTGCGAGAAACTGACGGCAAGCCTTATCGCGCCGGCACCTGGGTCAGTACCCAGGGGCAGGCGCAGGCCCTGCAAGGCGAGCAGATCCAGCTCACGGAGCTGGCCTGGACCCGCCAGGCCAATGGCCGTGAACTGCCGACCCGCTGGCGCGTGCAGGTGCCCGTGCACGGCGTGGACCTGGAGGTCGATGCACTGGAGCCTCGTGCCTGGATGGACACCCGCTATCAGTATTGGGAAGGGCCGGTACGCCTGAGCGGGAGTGTGGGGGGGAGGGGGTACCTGGAAATGACCGGTTATTAGGCGACTGCTGCGCAATCGATCGCAGGCTTCGCCAGCTCCCACAGTTGTCGGGTGATTGCAGTGCATTTGTGGGAGCTGCCGCCAGGCTGCGATCGGGCGCGTAGCGGCCGCAAAACCCGCCACCGCCGATGCGTGAATGCAATCATATCGACTGTTCTGGCATCATCGCCGGCCTTAAATCTTCAGGGACGATCTACCTCCAATGCGCGAAAGAAAATCAGCAAGGCTCCTGGTCGTGAGCCCCGAGCAAAACGTCCTGTTGTTCAGGTTCGTCCACAAGGAGGGCGCCCTGGCCGGTGACGATTACTGGGCGACGCCGGGCGGTGGCCTGGAAGAGGGCGAGACCTTCCACTGCGCCGCGCTGCGTGAGTTGCGCGAGGAAACCGGTATCGAGGCCAGTGATGTCGGGCAGCCCGTGGCTCATCGCCGGTTTCCCATGCAATTGCCCAGCGGCGAGTGGGTGTTTTCGGTCGAGCAGTTCTTCGTGGTGCGCGCGCCGTCCGAGGTGCTCTCTCGCAAGGGCTGGACCTCCCACGAGGTCCAGGTGATGGCGGATCATCGCTGGTGGTCTGCCGATGAATTGCGCATCACCCAGCAACAGGTGTGGCCGGAGACGATCGTGGCGACGCTGGAGCAGGCGGGGGTGTTTACAGCGTCCGGCAATAGCGCGTCATGAGTCATACCAGGGGGCTTTGGACGCCAGATGCAGGTGCTTGTGTTTTACCGAAGTGAATTCGCTATCCAGGGTACCCAGTGCCACCGAGATCCAGTCGGCGTGCTCCCCCTGGCTTTTCGACCAGAACAGCGACGAGCCGCACCGGGAGCAGAACTGGCGCAGCACCGTTTCGGAAGAGGGGTATGAGCTGATCGCTTCGGCCCCTTGAGTCACCTGCAGGTCACTGCGCAGCACGCTGGCATAGCTGGCGAACGCCGCGCCATGACTTTTGCGGCATTGGCTGCAATGGCAGTGGGCAAGCGCCTTGGGCCGTGCGTGCAGTTCGTAGTGCACAGTGCCGCACAGGCAACTGCCCTGGAGGGTATTAGCCATTCTGAGAAAACCTGGATATGCGGGGGGCACTCTATCCGACGAACAGTTTCGCTGTCGATTGATGTTCTCGGGTTGATTTCATGGTGATCGGTTGCTCTTGCAGGGCGGCTGTTGTGCCGGGGCTGGCGGCACAAGCCTGTATTTGGCCGCCAGGATGTCGTGTTCAGCCGGGCTGGCAAAATTACGCTGCGTTCTTCACTTCAGGAAACATGAAGGTCCTTTGGTTTGGCGCAGAATCTTCCGTCTTCAAGTTGATAGCGGTCCCACTCAAAATTAAATACGCCCTTGGCATTTTTGCTGATTTTTACTACATGCAGGCCTTTCCATTTTGCCTCGTCTTGGCATGCGCTGGGTGCTAGTGAAATCAGTATTTTCCTTTTCTTGGCATTTGAGATTTCGGCGGCCATGCGCGGGTCAGTGGCTACCTGTTTCATTTGCTCATGGAAGGCGTGGATGCTTTTGAATTCTGAGGGGCTGCGTAATTCTAGCCCGCACCGGC
Organism: Pseudomonas sp. BJa5; assembly: GCF_030272875.2. Classification (NCBI taxonomy): domain Bacteria; kingdom Pseudomonadati; phylum Pseudomonadota; class Gammaproteobacteria; order Pseudomonadales; family Pseudomonadaceae; genus Pseudomonas; species Pseudomonas sp. BJa5. The sequence continues at coordinate 6,466 of NZ_JALRNG020000056.1, read as the reverse complement.
GAAGATAAAGGAAGCTGAAGTATGACTCCAGTGTCGGAAGTTGTCCGTTTTGTGCCGCTTCTCGCGTATAGGCCACCAGGCCATCATTGTCGAATAGGCGTGTTATTATATTTGGAACGTGTTTTGACCAGAATTTCTGTCGTTTTCGACGATCAAGTAGATTGCTCAAAACTTCAGCGCTCGGCTGGTCGATGTAACTTTTGTGTGTGTGTCCGAAAAACACGCCGTCGAATCCAGTGCTCAGGATGTAAGCTGCAACTTCTGCAGAGTTGGCCAGCTCGGTTGTTACCTCGCGAGTATGGTTGGGAGGTTGGATGAAATGATGATGAAGTACAGCTAGATCGATTTCACTGTCAAGCAGGGTTTTCGGGGCTAATGCGCGTTGATCAATTTTTCCATAGGCGAATGAGCCATTCTTCCAGGTGCTATTAAATAGATGAATATTGAGTGTGATTCCATTGATTTTGATTTTTTCTATTGCTCCGGCATGAATGGCCGGGAACTCATCATGGTAGTTATCTAGGCTGTGCTGCTTCAGTTTTCCATTAAATCGGTCATGGTTTCCAGGGACCACGACATAGCGTCTTGACTTCGATTTTGAGAGGTTAAGCCCGATTTTGTTTGCGCCAAATGTAATTTCATTGTCCAGCCAGTTTTTGACTAGTCCAAAGCTTTCTGCTCTTCCAGTTCTTGAAATGTCACCAGTGATAATCAGTAAGTCCCAGTCGAAGGTTTTGAGGAAGGAGTCAAGCGCCAGGAAGGCTTGGTTGTCGTGTCCGTGGCGGTGGGGCAGGTAAGGTAAAAATCGACGTGTCTCAAAGAGTCTTTCGGCGATATGGAGGTCTGAGATGTGAACTATGCTGACCATGATTGCCTTCCCTCCCTATCCTGGCTCTAATAGGAGTGGTGTTCTTTCTGTTGCATCAGGCTCGTTGCTGGATCAGAAGGTGACTATTGGCCAGGGCAACTTTCAGCTTCTGTCCTAGTAGGCAATCGAAATTGAACTCAGCGTCTAAGCTTCGATTTGAAGTAAGGCGTTACACTTGATAGCCAGTTAGCCTTTAAAGTCTAGGGCGTTCTGGACGGCTGTCCAGTGTGTATGGTTGTCTGACCCTGCGGTTCGCTGAAGCGAATCCACTGGCGTAAGCAGTGGTCTGAGCAGCGCTTTGAGTTGAGGGTTGGTAGGTGCGAGAGGGCTTTCAGGTAAAGCTGCTGTGCAGGCCTTTTGGAATCAATACTCCGCACGCTTGCGAAACGCCCAGCGCCCGACCAGCACGGTGAAGGTGGCGACCAGGGCCACCAGCACCCAGAAACCCTGGGGGTCGTCGGCCAGGGGAATGCCGCCGACGTTCATGCCGAAGAAGCCGGCGATGATGTTGATCGGCAAGGCCAGCACGGTGACCACGGTGAGGGTGAACAGGGTGCGGTTGGTCTGTTCATTGAGCTTGGCCGCCATTTCTTCCTGCAGCAGCTTGATACGCTCGCCCAGGGCCGTGAGGTCACTGATGATCAGGGTGAACTCCTCGGTGGCGGCCCGTAGCTGGCCAAGGTCGTGCTCTTGCAGCCAGTCGGGCGGGCGGTTCAGCAGGCGCAGCAGCGAACCGGGCTCCAGCGCCAGCAAGCGCTGCAGCCTGACCAGTACCCGGCGCATGGCACTGAGTTCGGCGCGGTTGTCGCTCAGGCGCTGGGACAGCAACTGGTCTTCGATGCGGTCCACGCTCAGGCTGGTTTCGCGCACGATCTGGGTCAGCAGGTCGCCCTGGTCGCGCAACAGGTGCACCAGCAACTCGATGGGTGAGCGGAACAACTCGCCCTGCTTGACCGAGGAGCGCAGCGTGTCGACTGAGTGCAAGGGCTGAAGCCGGGCGCTGACCAGCAGGCGACTGCGTGCACAGGCCCACAAGGTGGATACATCCGACGACAGCATGCCGAAGTTGAACACCACGTCATTGACCACCGCCAGCAACGCCGAGTCGGCATACTCGATGCGCGTCGAGCGGGAGCCTTCACGCAGGGTGTCGAAGAAGGACTGCGGCAAGCCCAGGTGGGTCTTCATCCAGCGCTCACAGGCGGCATGGGCCAGGTTGAGGTGCAGCCAGAGGAATTCGTCGGGATCTTGCGGTGCCAACAGCCAGCGCAAGGCCTGGGCCGAGTCGACTTCCCGGCCGCGCTCGCCGGCCCGGAACACATAACCGTACAGCAGGCCGTACAGGTCATGCTCCTGCTGGGCATGAATAGCGCCGAGGCCCATTCGCGTGGTCAATGGCGGGCGGTGCTGCGCGCGTGCTTGTGCATCAGGCTGTGCAGCAAGCCCAGGCGCAGCGCGGGCTCTGACAGTGTCATGCGCTCAATGGCAAACACCTTGAAAGCCGCCAGCATGATCGCCAGGCCACCAGGCAGGGCGCCCAGTTTGTGCGGTTGCAGGCCCGCCAGTTTCAGGCGGCTGGGGTGTCCTGCCTGCAGCAGGTGCAGCGACAGGCGCAGCAGGCCTGGGTAGGTAATGCTGTCGCTGTCGTCGTCATTGAAGTCATTGGCCTTGAGCACCTTGGCCAGCATGCGTGCGGTCCCCGAGGAGCCGATCGCCACTTGCCAGTCATGCTGGCCAATGCTGCGCGCGATGCTGGAGAACTGCAGACAGGCGGCCTGTTCGGCCATCTGCAGGTTGCGACTGTTGACCTTGCCGTCGGCGAAGTAGCGCGTGCCGAAGGTCCCGCCTCCGATCGCCAGGCTCCGGGAGAACAGGGCCTGGTTGGCGCGCCCGACGATCAGCTCGGTGGAGCCGCCACCGATATCCACCACCAGGCGGGTGGTCTTCTTGCACGGCAGGCTGTGAGCCACGCCGGCATAGACCATGCGCGCCTCTTCCTGGCCGGACAGGATCGTGATCGGAAAGCCGAGGCGCTCCTCGGCGCCAGCGATGAAGGTCGCGGCATTGCGCGCCTGGCGCACAGCGCTGGTGGCCACCGCCCGCACGCGGAATTCCTCGAAGCCGCGCAGACGTTTGCCGAAGCGCTCCAGGGCCTGCCAGCCGCGTTCCAGTGCGTGGTGGTCCAGGGCCTCGTTCTGCAGGCCGTCCGCCAGGCGCACCGGCTCGCGCAGGCTCTTTACCTTCTGGATCATCGGCCGCTGCTCGCACAGCACCGGCTGGCCGATGGTCATGCGAAAGGCGTTGGAGCCCAGGTCGATGGCCGCAAAGAGTGAGTCGTTGCCTTTCATGCGCGTATTCCTGATGGCTCGCCGGACCATGGCCGATGCTGATTGACAGCCATGGTGCACCTCATCGATGACACTGCGATGACAGCGCCCGCGATCAGGCGGCCCGTTCCAGGCTGTCGAGCAGGTCGACGAATTCCCGCGAGAGCTTGTGGCGCGGCGCCAGGTGCACCAGGGGCACTGACAGCTCGTGGGATTCGCGCATCTTGATGGAATGGCTCAGGTACACCGGCAGCACCGGCAGACCCTCGGCCAGCAGTTCGTTGACCAGGGTGCGATGCAGGGCGGCACGCTCGGTGAACAGGTTGACCACCACACCTTCGACGATCAGCGCTTCATTGTGATCCTGGCGCAGTTCATCCACCTGGGCGATGACGCTGTGCAGCGCCTGGCGCGAGAAGCTGTCGCAGTCGAACGGGATCAGCAGCCGGTCGGCGGCGACCAGGGCGCTGTAGGTGTAGAAGTTCAGCGAGGGCGGGGTATCAATGTAGATGCGCTCGTAGTCCTCGGACAGTTCGACCAGCAACTTGCGCAGCTTGTTGATCTTGAACTTGCTTTCGAGCTTGGTCTGCAGGTCCAGCAGGTCGGGGCTGGCGGTGACCAGGTGGAGGTTGTCGTAGTGGGTCTGGGTGATCGCTACCCGGCACTTTTTGCTGGCCGGGCCACTGGACAGCACCTGCCTGAAGAAGTCGGCGATGCCTGAAGGGATCTGGTCGGCGACCAGACCTGTGAGGTAGTGGGTCGAGTTGGCCTGGGGGTCGAGATCGACCAGCAGTGTGCGGTAGCCCTCGGCCGCACTGGCCGCCGCAAGATTGCAGGCGATGCTGGATTTGCCAACGCCTCCCTTTTGATTGAACACGACACGACGCATGAGGCAGTTAATCCCTGTAAAGGCCTGAAACATCATGTTATGACCGAAAAGTTTCAGTTTTAAGACAGGGATGCTACCGGGTCGGCTGTAGGCGCGGCGGTGCGACGACTCGACTAGCCCCGCGATGCGATGCAACGGATTGCACGCAATCGCGGGGCCAATCCGTTTTCAGTGAGGCGCCCGCGGAATGGTCTTGAGCAGATCTTCCGGGCTGATGTGGCCGACCACCTGCTGCTGAACCACGCTGCCCGGCTGCGGCAGGTCGAGGATGTGCCCCTTCATCTTGCCGATCACGTGCATTTCGCACGGCTTGCAGTCGAACTTCAGGGTCAGCACTTCATCACCGTGCACCAGTTGCATCGGCGCGACCTTGGTGCGCACGCCAGTGACGCCCTTGGCCTGTTTCGGGCACAGGTTGAAGGAGAAGCGCAGGCAATGCTTGGTGATCATCACCGGCACTTCGCCGGTTTCCTCGTGGGCCTCGTAGGCGGCATCGATCAGCTTCACCCCGTGGCGGTGGTAGAAGTCGCGGGCCTTCTGGTTGTAGACGTTGGCCAGGAACGACAGGTGCGACTCCGGGTACACCGGTGGCGGGTTGCTCTCGGCCTTGCGTCCACCGCGTGGGTGGGCGGCGATGCGGGCCTCGGTCAGGGCCTCGATCACTTCACGGCGCAGGGCCTTGAGCTGCGAGTTGGGGATGAAGAACGCCTGCGGCGCGTCCAGCTCGATGGCGGTGGCGTGGTACTGGGTGGTGCCCAGCTGGCCGAGCAGGTCGTGCAGTTGCTCCAGTGCCTGCTCCGGCTTGTTGGCCGCGCCGAACGGGCCTTCCAGGGCGACGCTGGCGCTGACGCCTTCCTCGCTGGTGGCGGTCAGTTCCAGGCGCTCTTCGCGCAGGCGTGCGGCCCAGCTCAGGCCGACCCGGCGCTCGGCCGAAGTCTTCTGCAGGGCCTGTTGCCAGTTGTGGTCCAGGTTGCGGCTCAGCGGATGGTTGGGGCGCAGCTGGTGCAGGCCCTTGGGCATCTCGTTGGGCTCGACGCGGTAGCGGTAGCGCTTTTCGCCGTCTTCATCGAACTCGCCCTTGGGCTCGGCGATGTTGGCGCGGAAACCCACCACTTCGCGCTTGACCAGCACGTTGAGGCCGTCACCGTTGGACAGCGGCTCGTGGGTGATCACTTGCAGGTCGCGCTTGCCGACTTTTTCTACCACGCCCACCGGCAGGCCGGTGAAGGTTGGCGAGTCGAAGGCGCCGATGTCGATCTTGCGTTCGCTGACGAAGTAGTCGGTGCTGCCACGGTGGAAGGTCTTGTCCGGGTCGGGCAGGAAGAAGTGCGCGGTGCGGCCGCTGGAGGCGCGGGCGAGGTCCGGGCGGCCTTCGAGGATGTCGTCCAGGCGCTGGCGGTAATAGGCGGTGATGTTCTTCACATAGCCCATGTCCTTGTAGCGGCCCTCGATCTTGAACGAGCGCACACCGGCGTCCACCAGGGCCTGCAGGTTGGCGCTCTGGTTGTTGTCTTTCATCGACAACAGGTGCTTTTCATAGGCGATCACGCCGCCTTTCTCGTCCTTGAGGGTATAGGGCAGGCGGCAGGCCTGGGAGCAGTCGCCACGGTTGGCGCTGCGGCCGGTCTGGGCGTGGGAGATGTTGCACTGGCCGGAGAAGGCCACGCACAGCGCACCGTGGATGAAGAACTCGATCGCCGCGTCGGTTTCGTCGGCGATGGCGCGGATTTCCTTGAGGTTCAGCTCGCGGGCCAGGACCAGTTGCGAGAAACCGGCCTGGTCGAGGAACTTGGCCCGGGCCAGGGTGCGGATGTCGGTCTGGGTGCTGGCGTGCAGCTCGATCGGCGGAATGTCCAGCTCCATCACCCCCAGGTCCTGGACGATCAGGGCGTCGACGCCGGCATCGTAGAGCTGGTGGATCAGCTTGCGCGCCGGTTCCAGCTCGTTGTCGTGCAGGATGGTGTTGATGGTGGTGAACACCCGCGCGTGGTAGCGCCGGGCGAAGGTCACCAGCTCGGCGATATCGCTGACTTCGTTGCAGGCGTTGTGGCGCGCGCCGAAGCTCGGGCCGCCGATGTACACGGCGTCGGCGCCATGCAGGATGGCCTCGCGGGCGATGGCCACATCGCGGGCAGGGCTGAGCAGTTCCAGGTGATGCTTGGGTAGGGACATGTGTTTTTAGTCAGGCTTGTCACGGTCAAGGCGCGCATTGTAGCGCGAAACGCCTGGGCGGCACCCCCTGACTGCCAGGTGGCGGCCTGTAGGAGCGGGGGGGGGGCCCCCGGGGGGGGGTTAAAAAAACAAAACAACCCCGGCGCCCCCCCCCCCCCCCCAAAGGGGGGGGGGGGGAGAGGGGGGCACGAAAGGGAAAAAAAACAACAA